>NZ_JBALMG010000019.1:339-8368 GCF_036963225.1 Bacillus sp. JJ783
TCTTTTTACATGATTAAACTGATTTGGATTAATATTAGCTTTTTGTGAGAGTGCTACAATCTCTTCTTTTGTAATTGAATCTTTAGTATTTATAGATGCTATATTTGTATATTTTCCATCTTCTGTTTTTGGAATTTCTAAAATTCCTTTATTTACAAGATCAACTACAGCCTTATGCTCGGAAGAATGTGTATCTACACCAGTAATTTTCCAATTATGCATAACTTTTGGCGTGTATACACCGTTCTTTACCTCTTTTAAATATGTAATAGCAAGGTTACGAATGGTTCCGCCTGTTTCTCCGAATGCATTCTCTTGTTTAGATGACCAAGTTTGTTCAAATTTACGTCCCTCTAAAGCTCCCCCTTTTGCCTGAAGAGCCTCCATTCTATACGCATTCATTCCTAGCGTCATAACATCGCTCATTTTGATTGGTTTATTTGTACGAATAGAGCGTAAATTTGTAATTCTATTTCCATATGGTTTTGTTAAGTCAATTTCGTATTTTACGCCTCCAAAGAAATCGTTCGTACTGTATTTAGACGCACGACGGTTTTTATCAAAACTAACTGTTACATCTCCGGCACGAGATGAGTTAAAATATCCTGCTGCCCATTCCATATAGTCTTTTAAATCTTTTCCAGTTATCTTATATACTGTAATTTCTCCCAAAGCATATTGATAATTATACGCAATATCTTTCTTCTTTATAGGACCAATATCCAAACGGGCATAATCATTATCAATTTGATGGGCTACTACATCCGCTTTACTGTAATAGAGCATGACTTCATGAAAGAAATCTGATAAAGGTGTCTCTTGAATCTGCACACTTGGAATACCCTTTATTTCATTTTCAGGAACAAGGTTTCTACCCTTTAATTGAGCGACTACAACATTTGCATCTCCTCTCGCATACTCATGAAAAGGTGTTAGTGTTTCTTCAAGTGTAGAATCAGATAATACTGTAGTTCCATCAGCATTTTTTACAGGTATAGCGGTAGCAGTTTTATCTTTTAAAACAAGCTTTCCATCTTGCTTTGTAAAAGTAAGGTTAATACGTGAAATATGCGTTCCATATTTATCTGGTTCTGTAATAATTACGCCATTTACAACTTCTTTTTTTACAAGTTTATGCATATGAGCCGCAAAAATAGCGCTTAGTTCCGGACAAGCATTCGCAATATCTTGAACACCAGTACCTGGGATTCCATTCTCATTTTCTAGTCCCATATGCATAACCCCTACCATTACATCTACTTTACCTTCTAATTCTTTAATTGCCTTTTTTGTCTCTTCTACTGGATTTTTCACTACTAAACCATCCAAATGATCTGTCCCTTTTTCAAAATCACTAATCATTGGTGTATTCATGCCAATAATCCCGACTTTAATTCCACCTTTTTCAACAATCGTATATGCAGGAAGAAAACGCTCTCCATTTTCCTTATAAATATTTCCTGCTAACGTCTTTCCCTTATATTGCTCACTAACTTTTTTCAATGTATCTAATCCAAAGTTGAATTCATGATTTCCAAATGCCCAGGCGTCATATCCCATTGTATTCATCGCTACCATCATTGGCGATTGTGGCTTATCGTTGAATAATTCTACTGAGTTTCCTTGAATTGTATCCCCGGCATCTACTAATATGGTATTTGGATTTTCTTGACGTACCTTCTTTATAACCGTATAAAGCTGCGTCAAACTTCCACTCATATTTGCTCCATCAAGCGCATAATCCCAAGGCATAAATCTACCATGAATATCTGCAGTACCTAACAATGTAATATTAACATCAGATTCCTCAGCCTTAGAAATAGCTGGTTTGACTGTTACTGCTGTTACAAGAAGCATAAGAATAATAAAATAGCATACATAGTTCTTCCATTTCATTTTTTGCATAATAACAATATTTCTCCCCTTTTTGTACTGTCATAAAGTTGCTTGAACTTTAAAAATGTAACTTATTATTCAGAAAAATTCAACTGCAAAAATAAAGAGAATAAAATGCATATATCCCCTAACAGAATTGTATTTTATCGTTTTCTGACAAAATACTTCTTCCTCAAACGTGTGAAGAGTGCTAAACCAACGGTAGATGTATATGTACTTCCAAAAATAATAACCCCGCTCTTCATTTAAGACGGGGGTTACACTTATACAGCAAATCGGATTCAGATTTTTTTCGAATGTTCGTTTCCTCTTCAGGAGTAAGATCTGCTAGTTTCGTAATTTCTTCAGCTTATTGGTTGCTTTCAACTAAATTCATCATAATTTTAATCAGGACTTCTATTTTATCACTCGAAACCTTGATGCTATCCCAAATCGCTCAAAAAATAGATAATGATGTTTACTTTTCAACTCCACAAAGCAATTTTATCTCTTTAATTTGTTCTATATGACGCTGTTCATGCAAATAGATTAGTTCTATCCACTGATCAAGAAGTAATTCTCCAAGAGCTGGATGCGTCACTGATTTTTTCGCTAATATAGATTCATCTTCTATTGTACTCAGGAAACGCATCAATTCTTTTCTAGAGTCGTTTAACAAATCAACCATTTGCTGCACTTCAAATGGTTCTATACTTGGTTCAATCATTTCTGGGGCTATAAATTTTATCGATCTATCTAATAAAATAGCGTGAATTTCTTTACGCTCATTTAAGATACTATCCATCTTTTTTAATCCCGATGAAATAACTGTTATAACTCTCTCATCTAATAAAACTAAGTGATGACAAACTTGTGCTATACTCCATTTGTCCTTATCTGGTTTCCTATTAAATTGAGCATCACTTAACAAAGTAATTTCCTCAAATAATTGATTTCTGGTTTCATAAAACTTGTCATTTACAAATGTATTCATGTGAATTCTCCTTTCGCTAGAACCTACATACTTAGATTCCTACGCTAGAAATATTCTCTATGGAAAAAAGATTTTCCTTCACTATTATTCCAATCCAATCTTTACTTTCTTTAGTAGGTTCTCTAATTCATGCTGAAATGTATGAGTTCTCTCAACATCCTTGAAGATTTCCTTGAGTTTATCATGCGCTACAGCTACATCATAATACTTTCCACGGAATCCTTTCAATATAACTACATAAAACGTTCCTAATTATCAATCTAGCATTTAATAAATGCAAAAAATCACCCTATTCATTCATTTTTAATGCTTATGTATATACATTTGTTAATTTATTAGTTATATTATGGGTATTGAATGATTACGAAAAGTTAATAAATCGCTTGTATAACACCTTATATTTTTATATCCGTGAAAACTACAAAATGTATAAAATTCCATTTGTCAAATGAATTTAATGCGGAAGGAGGTTTGTGGTTACTTCATCGGGATATAATAATCAGTTTTGAACTGATAAAAATATAGGAGGCGACATAATGTTTCGTACGATTTCAAACTTTATGAGAGTAACTGAGATAAGAAACAAAATTCTTTTTACACTAGCGATGTTAATTGTTTTTCGAATTGGCACGTTTATTCCAGTTCCTCATACTAACGCAGAGGTATTAAAAGTACAAGATCAAGCCAACGTTTTAGGCATGCTGAACGTATTTGGCGGAGGAGCACTGCAACACTTCTCAATCTTTGCTGTAGGTATCACACCATATATTACGGCTTCCATCATTGTACAATTACTACAAATGGACGTTGTACCTAAATTTACAGAATGGGCAAAGCAAGGAGAAATGGGCCGTAAGAAGTCAGCTCAATTTACTCGATACTTTACAATCATTCTCGCATTCATACAATCCATCGGGATGTCTTATGGCTTTAATAATATAGCAGGCGGACAATTAATAACAGATCCAAGCTGGACTACATACTTATTTATTGCGACAGTATTAACTGCTGGTACTGCATTTTTACTTTGGTTAGGTGAACAAATCACCGCTAATGGCGTTGGGAATGGAATCTCAATGATTATCTTCGCAGGACTTGTTGCGGCGATTCCAAATGTTGCAAATCAAATTTATTTACAACAATTCCAAAACGCAGGCGATCAATTATTTATGCACATTATAAAAATGGTCTTAATTGGACTTGTTATTTTAGCGATTGTTGTTGGTGTTATTTACATCCAGCAAGCAGTTCGAAAAATACCGATTCAATATGCAAAAGCTGTTTCAGGAAACAATCAGTATCAAGGAGCAAAAAACACTCATTTACCTCTTAAAGTAAATAGTGCAGGTGTAATTCCTGTTATCTTTGCTTCTGCCTTTTTAATGACGCCGCGTACAATTGCGCAGCTCTTCCCTGATTCAAGCGTATCTAAATGGATAATTGCGAATCTTGATTTTGCACATCCATTTGGAATGACACTTTATGTAGGTCTTATCGTTGCTTTCACATATTTCTATGCATTCATTCAAGTGAACCCTGAACAAATGGCTGAGAATTTGAAAAAGCAAAATGGATACGTACCTGGTATTCGTCCAGGTAAATCTACAGAACAGTATGTAACAAAAATTTTATATCGCTTAACATTTATCGGTGCCATTTTCTTAGGCGCAATTTCAATATTACCGCTCGTATTCACGAAAATCGCAACATTACCACCTTCTGCCCAAATCGGTGGCACAAGCTTACTTATCATCGTAGGTGTAGCATTAGAAACGATGAAGACGCTTGAAAGTCAGCTTGTGAAACGTCATTATAAAGGTTTTATTAAAAAAGTAAATTAATTACGAAAACACACTAGAAGTCCCAATAGCGACCTAGTGTGTTTTTATTATAAAAACTTATAATAATGGAGGTTTTGTCTTATGAGTCAAAGAATTGCCTACTATGATATTTCACCTGATGGTATGAAAATTATGATGGATATGGAGAAATACACGAAAAAATCCTCAATTAATCGTGCTGTTAGAGAGCTTATAAAAATTAGAGTCTCTCAAATTAATGGTTGTGCTTATTGTATCGATATGCATACTTCTGACGCCCGAAAATTAGGTGAAACCGAGCAAAGAATTTATTGCTTAAATGCTTGGGATGATTGTGATTTTTATACTCCTGAAGAAAAAGTTGCTTTGGAACTATCGGAGCATATTACTCTCATTCCTACTAAAAGAGTTCCTGAAAATCTATACAATCGAGTACGTGAATACTTTGACGAAAAACAATATGTTGATCTTGTGTTAATCATTAATCAAATAAACAGCTGGAATCGAATTTCTATTGCGATGGGCAATACCGTAATAAAAAAATAACACTCATCCACCAAACAATATGCGATCGATTTAGTTAATTGTAAAATTAAATACACCCTATATAAAAACACAGTTGGTTATTTCCCCCACTGTGTTTTTGATTTTACTATCTCTAATCTGTATTCTAATATGTTAATCATTTTCTTCTAAAGTTTGAATACGTTTTTCGCTGTTTTCCACATCATTAAACTTTAACTACATCTCTTTTTTTAACAACCTTCCTTGCTTAAAATAAACCCCAAGTGTAGAACGATTTGCTAAAAATACACCAATCAAGATTAAACAAGCACCAATTCCCATTGTAGGATTTAATGGTTCTCCTAATACAAAATAACCTACAATAACAGCGATTAACGGAGATACATATAACCACGTTGATGGAAATACAGGATTTGTTTTTGATAAAAGCCAGTAATATAAACCGTGTCCACCGATAGACCCTACAAATATGAGATATAAAATTGGCCATTGTACATTCCAAGATGTTAAGATCGTTAGATTAGGCTGTTCCATTACGATAGATACAATTAACAACAAAACTCCTCCATAAAACATTTGAATGCCGTTAATGAGAAATGGTGATACGTTAGGTAAATCTGAAAGTATTTCTTTTGAACGAATAGAACCTATTCCATAAAACAACTCTCCTACTAATATAACAAGGCAAGCGATACTCCATATGAATGTAAGTTCTTGATGCATTCCAGGTAAAGAAATACAAAAAACGCCTATAAGTGCTATAACTAAAGCAACAAGTTGTTCTTTTTGCAATTTTGTTTTGTTTCGCCTTGATTGTAATAGCAAGATCATCATTGGACCTGTTGCTGATAGAACTGCAGCTAATCCAGAAGAAATATATTGTTCTGACCAGTAAAGGGTCGCGAATGTCATAAATGTTAAACAAAAACCAGCATATATAATACGTTTTGATAATAAGTAAGGTATAATATCCTTTCTCTTTAATTTAAAAATAATAATGAGAATAAGGCCCGCCAAAAAGAAACGAATTCCAGCTGAAAATAATGGTGGTGCGCCCGCTTCTATTCCAATTTTTATCGTTAAAAATGTCGTTCCAAAAATAATACATACTAAAATATAATTTAAAATGACCATTTTTCTTCCTCCTTTTTACTCTTGAAATGAGTATAGAGGATATGGTGTATAACAGTGTATCAACGCATATAACAGTTGAATAAAAATATAGTTGATTCCCTCCATGTTTTTCGCTTTAATTGAATTAAAAAGAAAAACAGGTGATTCTATGAAGATAGTACTACGTAAAGAATCCAACATACCATATTACCAACAAATATATATGCAAATTGTTGAGAGGATTCAAAGCGGGATGCTTACACATGGCGATTACCTCCCTTCTTTACGTTCTATGGCCGATGATTTGCAAATTAGTTTATTAACTGTTCGTAAAGCTTATAAACAGTTAGAAACGAAAGGTTATATACGAATTGAACAAGGAAAAGGTGCCTATATACATAAACGTGTGAATAAAGATTTCAAACCAATTCCGTATCAATGGCAACAAACGAAATCCATTAATGTTATGCGTTCTCAATATGTAATGAACCAACACCGTAAATATTTCGATTTTTCACAGGCGGTTCTTTATCCACGTTTATTACCAAATCCATTTCTTTCAGATGAAATGCACAAATTACTTAATAAGGATCAAATGATACTAGCAACTTATGGACCTGTTCAAGGTGATAAAGAACTTAGAGTGGAAATAACAAACTACTTAAAAGAACACCAACAATTAGTTATAGATCCATCTCAATTATTAATTACAAGTGGTGCCCAGCAAGGAATTGATTTAATCGCTCAAACATTATTAAAGCCCGGAGACTTAGTTTTAGTAGAAAGTCCATGTTATGGAGCGGCGCTTGATGTATTTGTTAATAAAGGAGTTCAAATTATCCCTGTTAGTCTTGATAACAACGGAATTCGCTCAGACTTAATCGATGATATTTGTCAAAGGAAAAATCCTGTCTTGTTATATGTGAATCCTACTTTTCAGAATCCAACAGGTACTTTGATGAGTAAAGAACGAAGAATAGAGCTTGTAGAACTAGCAGAGTTATATAACTTCTTCATTATTGAGGATGACTCTTTCGGAGAAATTTATTTTGAGGATGCTATAGTACCTCCCCCCATAAAAAGCTTTGATACAAATGGTCATGTTATATATTTAAAAGGATTTAGTAAAACGTTAGCACCAGGCCTTCGCATCGCGGCGCTTGCAGCTGAAGGTCCTATTTTTGAATGGTTATATGCAGTGAAAGCTTCTATGGATATTGGTAGCCCTTTATTAACGCAGAAAGCACTACTTCCTTTTTTACGGGCGGAACGAATGAAAAATCATTTAGAAAAATTACGTACAGCTTTACAAATTAGACGTGATTTAACAATTGATATATTATCTCCATTAAAAGAATTAGAATTTGAAATACCTAATGGTGGATTTAACTTATGGGTTACACTCCCTCGGTCAATTGATCCTTTTACATTATTACAAAAAGCAAATGAAGTTGATGTTTCTTTTTTACCCGGCACAGCTTGTCTCTTAAGCCATGAAACTCAATATAATCATTTACGAATTAGTTATTCAATGTTAAATGAAAAAGATATGTTGATTGGATTAGAAAAATTATATGATACAATTGCCAAGTTTAAATCAATGTTTTAAATTCCAAAACAACAACTAACCTCTTATTCACACAATTAAAAACCAACACTTTTAAATTTTATTAAAAGTCAAGATATAAGCTGAACCTATTAT
>NZ_JBALMG010000019.1:8481-13333 GCF_036963225.1 Bacillus sp. JJ783
ACACGCTTGAGGAAGGAGAATTCTTTCGGTAAATTCGTTAAAGTTACAGTTAGATATGCATATTACAAGAAATATATATAGTATATACAGAATTTAAAATCCCACCATTTTGAGATGTTTTCTTCCTCTATAAAATAAATTTTATAGGGAATTCATTATGCTTATTAAAACAACAACATGATATAGACAAAGCCAAAGAATAAACATAATGGACTATAGAACCAAGTGTCGTATCTAGCAAACTGAGAATGTTTAATTTTCTTGAAAAATCCAACGAACTTAAAATCACCAATTGCCCTAATAATGAAAACTAAAGCACAGACAATACTTCCGATTTTAGATAAACTATTTGCTTGGAACCTCTGCAAATAACCTACTTGAACAACAATAATGACACTAGCTAATAGAATAAGAATGGCTACGAATAATGTTCCCCATATTCTCGGAGTAAAAGCAGGCTTATGTTCTCCCTCTTTTACTGGGATAACAGCAGCAGAACCCCATCGACCTCCAAAAGCCCAATAAATATGCAAAAAACTGATAAAACACAGAAGCACTACAGCTACTAATGTTAATAGTAATTTCATTTATTCGCCCCCAATGTCGTAACTCCAAAGATAACATACACTACCGTATGTTATAGTGAAAATTTTGTCCCTTCAGGTTTTATAACCATATTAGGGACATTTATTATCGAATAATCAATTATGCCTCAGCATAATTCCGTGACATCCGCCGGAGGCTTTAACTTCTTTCAGTGGATGTTTGGACACCCGCTGAAAGAAGTTAAAAGCTCAACCATTTTATCAATATCAAAATTAGGATTTGCTTCAAACCTTGTCATCCACCCTACATACGTTAAATAGGCAAGTCTCGCTCGATCAATTGATTCAGTTTCGTCTACGCCCATTTTTTGATACAATTTTGCAACACAAGAAATTCTTTGCTCTTCTATATCTACTAAACGTGCTGCCACAACAGGATCATATTTAGCCCAAGTATAAATACCATTCTCAATTTTTTTATCTCGATTAAAACTAATCTGTAATAGCTGTTCTAAAGAGGCATCTTGTTGCTCCATACTTTGAACAATCAGCCTTGTTGCATGTACTTCCCAAAAGTCGAGCATAGAATCTAAAAGCTCTTGATGGTCACGAAAATAGTGATAGAAGCTTCCTTTGCTTATTTTTAGCAATCGAGCAAGTGCTTCAATGCGAACTTTATGTATTCCTTCATTAGCTAATTGTTGTAATCCTACTTTTATCCAGTCTTCCCTCGTTAATTGCATATCATCTCTCCAATAAAATACGATAGCGTATGTTTTACGTTAGATTACTACTATTCTCATTTTTTGTCAATTATTCATTCTGTTTATTTTTATGAACTTTAATGTCGTTGTTAATCGTAATATTGATCGTCATCACCCTTGATAAAATACAAGCACATACTAAATCAAATAGATTTTCTGTTATGTCCAGTAAAATATCTTCCTCTGTAAATTTCAAGAAAATTTGGATGGTCCACAGCCTAAAACCCTTGAATAAGCAGTTAGACCACTAAATTTTTCTGTATATTATTTTAAGTCATATTAGATTCACATGTATAAGGGATATATCAATAATTTTGTTGGTCAAGTATACAAACAATATAACATTCGTGTAATAGAATATATTATATTACATGAAAGGAGATAGCGATATTTGGAATTAAAAAAATTTATTGATCCCCTTCCAATTCCTTCCGCAATAAAACCAACAGGAACATATAAAGGTAAGCCGTTTTATGATGTACGTATGATTGAAACGCTACACAAGTTTCATAGTGATTTACCTAAGACGAAAGTATGGGGCTATAATGGAATGGTACCAGGTCCAACGTTTGAGGTTAAAAAAGATCATCCTGTATATGTGAGATGGTCAAACGATTTACCTAAAAAACACTTCTTACCTGTTGATACAACCGTTCACGGGGCCCATGATAACCCAGAAGTACGAACTGTTGTACATTTACATGGAAGCCCAAGTGAACCAGATAGCGATGGTCATCCTGAAGCATGGTTTACGAAAAACTTTCAACAAACAGGACCTAGTTTCGTAAAAGAAATTTATCATTATACGAATCGAGAACGAGCAACCACCCTTTGGTATCATGATCATGCACTTGGGATTACTCGTTTAAATGTATATGCGGGTCTTGCAGGACTTTACTTGATTCGTGATAAAGAAGAAAAATCACTACCCCTACCTAAAGGAAAACACGAAATACCGCTTATCGTTCAAGATAAATCCTTTAATCCAGACGGTTCCCTATTTTATCCTGCTCAACCAGAAGACCCATCACCAGGTTTACCATACCCTTCTATTGTTTCTCTATTTTTAGGAAATACAATTGCAGTTAACGGAAAAGTATGGCCATTTTTAAAAGTGGAGCCCCGCAAATATAGATTTCGTTTATTAAACGCTTCCAATACTCGCACATACAAGTTCCAATTAAGTGACCTTAGTTCATTCTTTTTAATAGGAACTGATGGCGGCCTTCTTAAACGGCCGATTAAAGTACAAAGTTTAGATGTTTCACCAGCAGAACGTATTGACATTATTATTGATTTTTCAAGGTTTTTAGGAAAAAAAGTAGTATTACAAAATGGAAGTGATTTAGATAATCCAACTGGTGAGATTATGGAGTTCCAAGTAACGAAACCATTATCCTGCCCAGATAAAAGTAAAATCCCATGCAAATTAAGTAACATTGACTTTATTCCAGTAGAAAAAGTAAAGAAAGTAAGACGATTAACATTAAATGACTCAGAGGATGAATTTGGACGTCTAATGCTTTTATTAGATAATAAAGAATGGGACGATCCCGTGACAGAAACACCTTTACTTAATTCTGTTGAAATATGGGAGTTAGTAAATTTGACCGTTGGGATTCATCCTATTCATATACATCTAGTTAATTTTCAAGTTCTTGATCGTCATGATTTGAATGGAAACTTGTTAGATCCTCTCCCAGCTGATTTCGGTTTAAAAGATACCGTGCTAGTAGCAGGTGAACAAATCGTCCGAATCATAATGAAGTTTGAGCCCTATTCTGGAGATTATGTATGGCATTGTCATCGTTTAGAGCATGAAGACCATGATATGATGAGACCGTTAAAAATCATACCTTCCAATCTTAATAGACACAAATCAAATTGATAGATACATTAAATAACACGAAAGTCCCTTCAGTATTACTGAAGGGACTTTTACATGTTTGTGAAAAGTGTCTTTATGTACAAGAAGCGTTTTTCAGTCTACAACTATTTTTTAAGATTGTATTGCTCTAATAGCTTCTCTAACATTTCCAAAGTAACTGGTTGTGCCTTAGTAGTTAGTTGATACCCAATCCGTCCATTCGTTTCTACAGTTGCTTGTTGTAAATTCTTGATTTCATGTATACCTTTTTCTCTCAGATGCATAAATAATTGTTGTTCTGACATTTTTGCGCGTAATAAATTCTTTTTTAAAACTTCTCCGTTTTCTATAACAATAATGCTAGTTCCATTTAGAAACTTTTCTACTTTTCGTGATTTCAATTCAATAAAATGAATGATAAGTAAAACACCCGCAAAAATAAACGCAGCAAAAATAGATGAGACTACTTTCCTACTTAATACAGGTTCTACAATAATACGTCCTATAGAAACAACAATAATAATTTCAGCTCTAGTCATTTGGCTAACAGATTTACTACCTGTCAATTTCAAAACAATAATTCCAGTGAGGATTAAAATAATGCTTTCAAAAAGTATATTCATTACAGCCCAATCCTTTAATAGTGAATGTTACTAGCATTCCCATTAAAGGATTTTTATGATATTTCACACACTCTTCAGACCAATTTGTTACTTTATTACCAACTTGAATAACTTCACCATAACTTTCATATCCAGTTTCTCTCGGATATAAAGGATTACCACCTGAAATGTCCGACTCCTTATACTGTGGTAACTCTGCCCCAATACTTATTGCACCTGCGATTGTTTTAACGATAATTTCATCATCCTGTAATGGCCTAATTTTATCCGTTTGTCACTTCAGTTGTTTAGAGCCTTCTAAAACTAATTTATATTGTTCCATTGATATCCTCTCACTTTATAAAAATATATTCACACTAAACTTTAAGCTATAATAATCAATATGAAAGATTCATCCAAAATTAAAGCTATAATGTTGGCTAGCACTCAACAGTGATAACATGATAATTGAATTTGATGGATATGGAATTAATAAGTATGTTATTGGTCATGAATGTTCTATCAGTAAGTTGAAAAAAATGTATTTTAACGTAAAAAATGAAGAGTTATCTAATGAGGATCTTGTAAGTTTATTTTGTGTACGATATCATTTTGAAAACATTCCAAAGTCATTACAAGAAGACATTAAGAGCGATATCGTCATTGACTTAGATACGGACTATATTTATATCCCTAATAGATAACAATAACTTAGTAAACTAAAATCTTTTAATGTAACTTACGATTCAGACAAGAATTTAATAAAATAAGTAATTGCCCAAATGGAAGTCGCGAATTGAGTGACAAAATACATTGTCCATTCGAAAAAAGTCAGCTTTCTCTCTCGTTTAACCTTCTTTAAGTATCTGTAAAATATTAATGTACTCAAAAACATAAGTAACAAAGATAATTGTTGTAAATCATCAACTATACGTACCGCCATAGACTTCATCACCCTCCTATACAAAATAAAAACTATACTTTAAGGATATCATTAGTTTGGTAATGTTTTTCCATTTATTCAATAAAATTTTAAAAATGTTTTATTTATAAATACAATAATCGCCTACTCAT
>NZ_JBALMG010000020.1:0-17554 GCF_036963225.1 Bacillus sp. JJ783
AAAAAGAACAGATGACTATACAATCATCCGTTCTTTTTTATTACTTTTTAAAAATACCAAATGGTTTTCCAACTGGTAATACAACTTTTTCGAAGTGTGTATTTAACACAGCTGCTGCTGAACCATAGAAAGATAATAATGAAATACATAGTTCAGAATACGCTGCTAAATTATGCATTGCATGCGGCATAACACCTAAAGTACTTAATGAAAGACCGATAAATAAGAAATCAATAAGGACGAAAATCATAAATAATACTTTGTGTGTTTCCATTGCACCAATTGTCATAAAGATCGTAAAAATCAAGTATCCGATAAAGGCTACACCAAGCTGTTTTGAATCTGCAGTTTGGGCTAATTTTTCGCCAAATACTCCAAGTTGAATTAACCAAGTCATTCCAACACCTAACCAAAATAGGCCGTACGCACCAAATGCTGTTGTACCGAACGTATTGTTATGCTTTGCATCGTGAATGCATGCAAAGATTTGTGCAAATCCTCCTAAAAAGATTGCCCATGGTAATACAAGTGAAACGCCATCTGTTAAGCCTAATTTTTGAGATGATGCTACAAGTGTTACCATCGCTAATCCAAAGAGACCGATTCCAGATGGATCTGCTGTTGTCATTTTCACATGATGTGTAGTAGTTTGATTGCTCATATAAACCTCCTGATTATAAACATACTCGAATACAATACTTAAATCAGAAGGCTATGTCAATGGTTTTTTTTGTATGTTGTCAGACCTTATTCCCTATAATAATCGAATACATTTTTTGCCACATCATACGGTTTTATATTTACATTTAGCAACTCATTTATCGGTATCCATAAAGGTGTATAACTCCCTCTACCTTTCAACTCGAACTCATCGCCTTTACCACTTCCGAAAACTCCACCTGTAGTATGGGCATTATAATAATACTCCGTACCTTTATACTCCACCATTGCAATCAAATGCTCCACTTGTATATGTACCCCTAATTCTTCATAAACCTCTCGCTTCGTTGCTTCTTCAGGTGTTTCTCCTTCTTCAATTCCCCCGCCTGGAAAAACAAAATACACCTCACCTTCTCGAACACGTTTTATAAGAGCGATTTTACCGTCCTGTACAATAATAGCTGCACCACGATTTCTTCTCACTTTATTACCTCAACACCAATCGCAACTGTTCCCCATTCTTTTTCTTGTTCTTTCGTATAGATTTTGTATGTACTTTCTAACATTTCCTCTAAGCTAACATTTTCACAATCAAATAATTTTCCATCAATTTGTTTGTACATTTCCTTAAAACTCTCGTATCGCTTTGTCTCTGTTACCTTTACAATAATTGTTTCTGCCGTCGTAAGGTTGGTAAATACAATTTCATCACCATGTTTTATTTGTTGACGCTTTTTATCATACAATCTAACTTCAAATACTTTTTTACCCGAATAAATAGATTGAAAAGGCTCATTATATAGTCCCATTTTATATCTCATATTTCCCACTCCTTTTCATTAGTCTAACATATAGGGAATATTCATCTTCCCTCTCCTCAGAAATACTAAACGTGACAATCTTACCGGTTGTTAGAAGTGAAGAATTAATAATAATGATGCTATACTGTATACGTTGTCCAACAAAATCCCACACATATGAGAGGAGTTTGCTACACTATGCGCTACGTTATCGTAACAGGAACTTCACAAGGTTTAGGTGAGGCAATCGCCGTGCAATTGTTAGAAGAAAATACAACCGTTATCTCTATTTCTAGAAGAGAAAATAAACAGCTTGCAAAACTCGCAGAGCAAAACGACAGCAATTGTATTTTCCATTCCATAGATCTTCAAGATGTACATAATTTAGAAACTCATTTTAACGAAGTCTTTTCATCTATTCAAAAAGACAATGTCTCATCGATTCATTTAATTAATAATGCAGGCACAGTTGCACCAATAAAACCCATCGAAAAATCAGAAAGTGAACAATTCATTACGAACGTTCATATTAATTTAATTGCGCCGATGATCCTTACTTCCACTTTCATGAAACAGACGAAAGACTGGAAAGTAGATAAACGCATTATAAATATTTCATCTGGTGCAGGAAAAAATCCTTATTTCGGATGGGGAGCTTATTGTACAACGAAAGCTGGTGTAAATATGTTTACACAGTGCGTAGCTACTGAGGAAGTAGAGAAAGAATATCCTGTAAAAACTGTCGCTTTCGCACCGGGTGTTGTTGATACAAATATGCAAGCACAAATTCGTGAAACAAATAAGGAAGACTTTATTAACTTAGAACGATTCACCGCATTAAAAGAAGAAGGAAAGCTACTGTCACCTGAATATGTTGCGAAAGCTATTCGTAACTTATTAGAGAATGAAGACTTTCCGCAAGGCGAAGTTATTCGAATTGATGAATAACAAAAAGGCACGCTAAATTAGCGCGCCTTTTTGTTCTATTTCTCTAAAAATATAAGTACCGACTCCATAATCTTCTCATAACCAATTTCTTGATAAATTTTATTAGACGTTGGATTGGCTAGATCAGTATATAATGTCGTTGTTTTGTAGCCTTCATCTAACATACGTTGACTAAGTCCGGCTACACAAATAGATGCATATCCTTTTTTTCGTTCTTCTTTCGGCGTATAAACGAAATTGACTGTTATATTATTTGTAGTCGGTCTCGTTTTTGCAGCTACAGAGACTAGTTTTCCGCCCACCTCCAGACCAAATAGACGGTTAGTAGTTATTAGTGTATATGCAGTTTGTTTTGCTTCTTCTTTCGTAATAGGAAGCTTCACATCTTCACAAAATTGATATATCCACTGTTCTATTAATGGCAACTCATCACTATTTACTGCTCGAAAAATTCCATCTCCGCTCCACTTCTTCTTTACTTGTTTTAATTCATATACACCTTGTTCCATTCCAAGTGTAGTTTTTTTCTGTTCTAATATCGCAATCTCTTCAGCTAATTTCTGTACGATTTTTTTATTACCAATCAATCCAGGAATATCTGGATATACATTCGTTAATTGCTTTGCAAGTTCCACTATAGCCTCTTCCGAAATTTCAGATGTAGCTACAATAACTTGTTTCTCCACTGTTTGAAGAAATACAA
Source organism: Bacillus sp. JJ783 (assembly GCF_036963225.1). NCBI lineage: Bacteria > Bacillati > Bacillota > Bacilli > Caryophanales > Bacillaceae > Bacillus > Bacillus sp. JJ783. The sequence goes on from NZ_JBALMG010000020.1 coordinate 3,112, forward strand.
TCGTAACTTCTTCCCCTTGTTTCGCTGCCGCCATAAACATCGGCTCTTCAGCAACTTGTAATACACCTAATAGCAAATTATTCTCCTGCTCATTCTTTTCTAAAAATGGTATAACATCCTCTTTAAAATGAATAACATTTTCATATACTTGTAATTGAATCATCGACAATCTCTTCCCTCAATTTATATTTAAATAAAGTATTGGCGATTAATTCATTAAATCCTTCTTTTACGATTCAATAATATTTGAAACTAATGTGTTCAAATCATTTTCAGCATGCAACACTCTCTTCTTTTCCTTCTCAAATAGCTCCTCTTCTTTTCTAAACGATTCTTTACGTTTATTAATCATACGCTCCATCTCTTTTTTACTCGGTCCACCATATACATTTCTTTTTTGAATAAAAGCTTCTGGTGATATGATTTCTTTCCACTCTTCTTCTAATAAATTTACTTTCAAATTTTCTTGTAAGTATACATTTATGTCTTTGAAATTTAATTCATGTAACTCCTTTTTCTGCTCCAATGACATATTCGCAATCGCACTTGCTGCATGATGTGCATGCCGAAATGGTATTTCATAGTTTTTTGTTAAAACATCTGCGAAATCTGTAATCGTAATCGCGTGTTTATATGAACGACTTTTTAACGTTTCCTCTTCTACTTTCATCGTTCGAATAACTGCGTTCATAATACAAAAAACACGAATCGCCTTTTCGATTCCTTTATATAAATACGGCTGCAAGTCATCCTCCGTATCGACAATATCGCCAAATGGTGTATTATGAATCATTTGAAATACAGTAAAGGCTTCCCCTAAAGCACTACTCGTAATAGCACGGGCATGTTCAATTGAAACAGGATTTCGTTTTTGCGGCATAATACTACTTATTTGCACATATGGCTTCGCTACAGTAATCCCATCATATTCTTTCGTCGCTAATAGTAAAAAATCATGAATCCACCTACTCGTGTTCGTCATAATAACCATTAGTAACGAACTAACTTCTAATAAATAATCCGCCCCAGCAACAGCATCATATGAGTTCTCAATTACATTTGTAAATCCAAGCAACTGTGCCACTCGTTCTCGCTTAATCGGGAAGCTTGTTGTAGAAAGGGCAGCTGCCCCCATTGGAGAATGATTTACAAGATGATACGCTTTTTTCATTCTTTCTAAATCTCGTTGCATCGTATCATAAATTGCCAAAACATAATGACCAAATGTTGTTGGCTGCGCCGGTTGTGTATGTGTATACGCGGGCATAATTGTTTCCATATGTTCATCGGCAAGCTCCAGCATACTTTCTTGCAGCAATAAATGATGTTCCATTAACCGTAATACAAATTGCCGTAAACTCATGCGATACATCGTTACACCCATATCATTTCTACTTCTACCGATATGCATATTACTTACAAATTCACACTTTGCTTCTTGAGAAAGCAAATGTTCAACTAAGAAAAAAAGATCTTCATGTTGCTCTGTATATAGCAACTTCTCCTTTGGAATCCCCTCTACTTTTTTAAGTGCGGTTAATATAACTTTCGCTTCTTCTCTTTTCATTAACTTTTCTTCAGTTAACATAGTAATATGTGCCCTATGCACTTGAAACATATCTTTTAATAAATAATTACGCTGAAAATTAAATACGTGCTGTAATACACAATCTACATATGTTTTCCCAGGGAAATCAGCGCCTTCATTTTTAATAAACTCTTCTTTACTCTGTTTCATCACCTTTTCCCCTTTCGCCTAAGTGTTACTACCCATCATACCCAGCGATGGTGAAAAAGTGCTTGTACATAAAAATAAACTCGGCGCTCATAGCACCGAGTTTATTTAATAAAAGTCGCATCATACTTATCACTTTGCAACACTTGGAAGTGTAGATTTGCTAAATGTTTACGTATTTCAGCACTGTCATCTTCATTTAAATTATTTGCCAAGAAAACAATTTCTGTACAGTTTCCGCGTTTATCCATTGCATAAACTGCTTTTGTTACCGTCCATGGTGTATAACCATTCTTTTGCCCGGCATGCCTGAATGTTTTACGATATTTCTTTGCACTCATATCTGTTTCAACGATATTCGCCCACACTTTTTCTTCCGCTTCTGTAAGACCACCTTGATGATTGGCCTTTTGAAGCAGTACCATATAATCGTTAGCGGACGCAGCCGGCAATCTATCCGACCAAATTTTATCATATCGTTCCTCTAAATACAGAGGAATTTCCTTCTGTAATAATGGTCCCTTCTTTTTTAAGCGTTCATGAATAATCATAGCATATTCACGATATTGCTCTTGAGACATTTCTTTTAACTTTTTCTCTATTTTATATTTTGGAACATGTAATTCTTTATGCAAATATCCCGGAATGTATAAAGATGAAACGATCGGAAATAGCGGTTGATGTGCAGGAAGCGCTAAACTTTGTAAATTCCGATTAATATTGTCTAATCCTAATACCTCCATTAAATATTCAGTATTTGCATTAGAACTAAACTTAACCATTCCTTTTGCAACTTCTTCTAAAGAAACCGCTCCTTCAGTTATCTTTTCTTTTTTTTGTAAATAATTTTGCCATCTATCTTGTGCACCACCATCTGTACTCGGCACATAATAACGATTCACATCATTAATTGAAACGAAACTAGACGGATCGATTTTCCCCTCTGTAACTTGTTTCGTATATTCAAGCGCCACAATTAACTTCATCGTACTAGCAACTGGCAATACAACATCTGGATTTACAGAATACACAACTTTATCATTTCTCTTTACTAGAAGAGCGCTATTTTTTTCATTTTTATGCTCTTCAATAAAGGATGCGATGTACTGCGCATCATCATTATTTGAACTCCACACCTTTTTCACTAAAAAGTTACCCGATATCAGCAAAACAAAAATACCCACAATCACTGCGCATACTATAGTTTTTTTCAAGTGAAATTCCTCTCCTATTGTGTAACTCTTCTCTATTTATCTCTTAAAAACAAAATAATGGAGATGATTATTTAAATAATCATCTCCATTATTTTAACTTGCATGTTCCTATTATGTCTACGTCATAGTTTTCACAAAATCCTCAAGAAACTTTTTATAATGTAATGACCAACCAATTCTCACCCAATTTTTCAATGCTTTCGCTTCAGGCTGCGGGCGAAAATCAGCGATACTCTCTCCTTTTGCAGCTCCAATCGTATCGACATCAACACGGCGATACACGTAATCTAAAAGAGATGGATTTACCGCTACCATCATCGTAACTACATCGTGCACTGGGCTTCCTGTTATTTTAGGATTTAGGTTTTTATAAGCTTTATAATAATAATTGAAAATCGGTTCTATTAATTTCTTGAAATTCGTTTTAGAATGTTTCGTAATATATTTCACCATTTCCGGTGTAATAATCGCTTCTGAAGTAACGTTAAGCGGTATTAATGTCACATTTTTTGCATTTTGCATAACTAATTGTGATGCAATTGGGTCTCCATGAAAATTTGCCTCCGCGACTGGCGTAACATTTCCGGGCATTAAAAAAGCACCGCCCATTATATAATATTCTTTCACGTACTTCATCATCGGTTTTTCTAAAATAAATGCCGTCGCCAATGTTGTTGACCTGCCAGCATCAACAATGATTAATTCTCCTTTATACTTTTCAAGAATATCGAAAAATGCACAAAATGATTTTATATTTGGAGAAAAGGCTTTCGGAGGCTTAATTGGTCCTAAGCCATCTGCACCGTGAATCTCCGGATAATACGTCACAAAATCTCCGGATAAAGGAATTTTCGCACCATTAATAACAGGTATATCTTCTCGCCCTGCCATTTGCAATAAATAAGCCGCATTACTTGTCGCCTTTTCTTGTGTTACATTTCCATATCCCGTTACGACACCAACAATATCAATATCAGGATGTAACAATCCATACATAATTGCTAAAGAGTCATCAATTCCTGGGTCTCCTAAAAATAATATTTTTTTCATAGACCTCAACTCCATCCCATCAATTGTTATTACTTTATGAATGTATGGCGGAATACAGACTGAAAAAGAAAATTTTGTATAAACAAAAAACGTAGGAACTTCGCATTAGAAGTCCCTACGTTTTTCAATATTTTTATGCTACTTTTTTCATCGTAAACATACTACCAATTATATACGCAATAAATGCAAAGCAAATCGGGAAAACAACTGTATGTATACCGAATGGATTAGGATAGCAAAGGTGAATAAACATATAGGAACCTACTCCAACTAAAATAGATGCGAGAGCTCCAGTTGCATTTCCCTTTTTCCAATATAACCCTAACACAATCGGCCAAATGAACGCTGCTTCTAAACCACCGAAAGAAAATAAATTTAACCAAATTAAAAAATCTGGTGGTTTAATAGCCGCTGCATAAACAAGCAGTCCTACGATACCAGTAATCCACAGACTTCCTTTTTTTATCGTACTAGCCGCTGCATCTTTATTTATGTAGTTCACATATATATCTTTAATAATTGACGAACTTACAAGTAATAATAATGAGTTCACAGTAGACATTATCGCTGCCATTGGTGCAGCTAAGAAAACTCCAGCTAACCAAGGTGGCAACACTTCCATCGCGAGTAGCGGCATTACTTTATCTGGTACCGTTATGCCTGGAAGGACTACTCTTGCAAACACACCTGTTAAATGCATACCAATCATAATTGTACCGACGACAACCGTTCCAATGATTAATGCTTGGTGCATAGCTTTTGAATTTTTATAAGACATAGCACGCACACTAATTTGCGGTAATCCAACGACACCAATTCCAATTAAAATCCAAAATGATGTGACATATGATTTCGTTAAACTTCCATCCGCTCCGAACGGTGTTATTAAATTCGGATTAATTTGAATAAGTTCCTGCATAATCTTTTCAACTCCGCCACCAGCAATGACAGTAGCAATTAAAATGATTGTTGTTCCGACTAACATAATGATTCCTAATAACGTATCTGATAAAGCGACTGCACGAAATCCGCCAATTAACACATACACAAGTACAGAAAATGTAAATAAAAATAGTGCCGTTGTGTAGGAAAGTCCTGTTAGCGACTCAATTAATCGTCCGCCGCCAACCCACTGGGCTACTGTTGCTGAGAACAAAAAGATTATAATACATAACGCAGAAAGAACAACTACCGCTTTATTATTGTATCTGCCCTTTAAATAATCAATAAGCGTAATTGCTTCCATCTTCCTAGCGATAATAGCAAACTTTTTACCAATAACCGTCAAAACGATATATCCTGTTACAACTTGAATCGCTGATAACAGCACCCATCCAAGACCCATATTGTAAGCAATACCAGGCCCGCCGATAAAGCTACTTGCACTACCGTACGTAGCAATCATCGTCATAGCTAATAATAAGCCACCTAGTTCACGCCCACCAAGAAAATATTCTTGTAAAAATTTATTATTAGCGGTTGCTTGTACACGTCTTGATGCATATACACCAATTAAAAACACAACGATAAAAGAAATTATCATTGGGATTATTACATACCAATTCATCTATCATTCCTCACTTTTTTCTTCCTCATCGAGTAAAATATCTTGAAATAAAAAACGAACAACTAAAATAAGCAAAATAACCATTACGATAAATCCAACGATACAGCTATAAAAAAACCATGCTGGAAAACCTAATACATATGTATATTCACTCGGATCCTTACTTCCAAGTCCATAAGCAAATCCATACCATATTATAAAATTAATAATAGCTAATCCAAGACCAATTAACGCTTCTCTATAGGCAACTCGAAAGCGCGGATCATCATGATAATTCTTCATTTTCTTCCCCCTCTCACGATGTATAATTGTACCACTGTTCTTCTAGTTTTTCCTACTAGAAAACAAAAACGCGCAGGATTTTTTGTAATTATATAGAATACAATGTTTCATTACATATTTTTTACAATTGTAATGAAAATGAAATTTGAATTTTCAGCATTTGTTATTTATGATTTTAAGTAGAGGCTTTTCATCTAGTTCCCACATCCTTGATTTCGGAATAAACGCCGTCTCGTACTGCGTTTAAATTATATTTTCAAGGGGGTTATACAATGAGTCAACTAGCTGTAAATCTTCATGAAAAGGTAGAGAAATTTCTTCAAGGCACAAAGAAACTATATGTGAACGGAGCGTTCATCGAAAGCGCTTCCGGAAAAACGTTTAAAACTCCTAACCCAGCAACTGGTGAAACACTCGCTATCGTTGCTGAAGCTGGTCGCGAAGACATTCATAAAGCTGTTGTAGCTGCTCGAATGGCTTTCGATGAAGGTCCTTGGTCACGCATGAGCACCGCTGAACGAAGCCGTCTTATGTACAAGCTCGCTGATTTAATGGAAGAGCATAAAGAAGAGCTGGCACAGCTTGAAACTTTAGATAACGGAAAACCAATCCGCGAAACTTTAGCAGCAGACGTTCCTCTTGCAATTGAACATATGCGCTATTATGCTGGCTGGGCTACAAAAATCGTTGGACAAACAATCCCTGTTTCTGGTGAATATTTTAACTATACACGCCATGAAGCTGTTGGTGTTGTCGGTCAAATTATCCCATGGAACTTCCCACTTCTTATGGCAATGTGGAAAATGGGTGCAGCCCTTGCAACAGGATGTACAATCGTTTTAAAACCTGCAGAACAAACTCCACTATCCGCTCTATACTTAGCTGAATTAATTGAAGAAGCTGGATTCCCGAAAGGCGTTATTAACATCGTTCCTGGATTCGGTGAAACAGCTGGACAAGCTCTCGTTAATCATCCACTCGTAGATAAAATTGCATTTACAGGCTCTACTCCAGTCGGCAAACAAATTATGAGACAAGCATCTGAATCGTTAAAACGCGTTACATTAGAGCTTGGTGGTAAGTCGCCAAACATTATTTTACCAGACGCTGACTTATCTCGAGCGATTCCTGCTGCCCTTTCTGGTGTTATGTTTAACCAAGGACAAGTGTGCTGCGCTGGGTCACGCTTATTTATTCCGAAGAAAATGTACGATAATGTCATGGCTGATCTCGTTCTATATTCAAAAAAATTAAATCAAGGCGCTGGTCTAAATCCAGAGACTACAATCGGACCTCTCGTTTCTGAAGAACAGCAAAAACGTGTAATGGGCTATATTGAAAAAGGCATTGCAGAAGGTGCTGAAGTACTTTGCGGAGGAAACAAACCATTCGATCAAGGTTACTTCGTTTCTCCTACAGTATTCGCTGATGTAAATGATGAGATGACAATCGCTAAAGAAGAAATTTTCGGTCCAGTTATTTCTGCATTACCGTTTAACGATATTGATGAAGTAATTGATCGTGCGAATAAATCACAATTCGGCTTAGCGGCTGGTGTATGGACAGAAAACGTAAAAACTGCACATTATATTGCAAGCAAAGTACGTGCAGGTACAGTATGGGTAAACTGTTATAACGTCTTTGATGCAGCATCTCCATTTGGAGGATTTAAACAATCTGGCCTTGGCCGCGAAATGGGATCTTACGCGCTGAACAACTATACAGAAGTGAAGAGCGTTTGGATTAACTTAAATTAACGAGAAAGAACCTGACCATACTCGGTCAGGTTCTTTTCATTATGTATTCACTTACACTTGCAACCCGCCGCTCACATTTAATACCTCTCCTGTAATATAAGACGCATACTCTGATGCTAAAAAGGCAGCTGCGTTTGCAATATCTTCTGGTGTTCCGATTCTCCCAACTGGAATCGCTCCAACCATTTTTTCTTTTACTTTATCCGGTATTGTTTTTGTCATATCAGTATCCATAAACCCTGGACAAATCGCATTACACGTAATACCAAAACTTCCAACCTCTTTCGCTGCTGTTTTTGTTAAGCCTACAACCCCTGCCTTTGTAGCCGCATAATTTGCTTGTCCAATATTTCCTTCCCTACTAATAGAAGAAATATTAATAATCCGTCCATATTGTTGTTGCCTCATATAAAGAAGTGCTGGCTGCATACAATAAAAAACGCCAGTTAAGTTCACTTGTAATACTTGTTCCCAAGCAGACTTCTCCATCTTATGTAACATTGCATCTTTTGTAATCCCAGCGTTATTCACTAAAATATGTAATGTACCAAATTTTTGCACCGCATATTCAATTAACGACTTCGCTTCATTTTGATTACTCACATCACATCGATATAAGCTCACATCATACCCTTCATCTGATAATTCACGTGTCGTTTCTTGTAGCTTCTCTTCATTTACATCACTAATTAATACTTTAGCCCCTAGTTTTGCAAAAACTCGTGCGATTTCTTTTCCAATCCCCTGCGCAGCACCCGTTACAACAGCTGTTTTCCCATTCAACAAGTCCATCCCTATCCCCCATTTCTATTAGTTATATTGTATATTTCGGCTCTCTGCTTTCCAAATCCTCTTTGTATAAAAAAGTCTATTTGTGTCAAACTAACTTTGCAACGTCGCATAAAGTGAAACTTTAATCAGTGGGGGGTTTGTTCATCCCCCACTGATTATTAGCCCTCACCAATCGGGCATTTACGGGCAGTTAATCTCCCACCTAGCTTCTTTGTTCCATCTGAATTTTGAGGTGGGAGTTTTACTACCCGTTTATGCGGGATAAAACACAAGGAGATTGTGTCGAATGAAAAAAAAGAATGTAAATCGAAACAAAGCTGCCGATGGCATTGATGTTGAGTTCGCTCGCGAACTCGCTGACCACAATGACTTAGAAGCAAACGCACGTGCAAATGCCGCTGATGCACGTCAAAAACGCCAATCAACAGAAAAATAAGGCACTACAACGTTCCTTATTCTTTTCAACAGGGACCTACTACCCATCAAAATAAACCGAGAGTATCTCTCGGTTTATTTTCTATATTTCTTTACGTAGTGCGCTAAAGCAAGTAACGGATATATATGCCCATAACTATGGTAGCGAATATAAAAGCCACCCGGTAACCCTGTACCAGTAGGATATTTTTCATTCATAGTAGACTGCGCGAGCAAATATGAAATTCCTTTTCGAATAATCGGTGTTTCTTGATCGTAGTAAGAAATAAGTGCATCAAGTGCCCACGCTGTTTGTGACGGCGTGCTAAAGGGTAAAGAAATAATTTTTTTCTCTACACTACTTTGACAGGATTCTCCCCACCCTCCGTCTTCATGCTGCAAATGCTCGAGCCATGAAGCTGCTTTTTTCAACGATGGATGAGTAGAAGGCACTTCTACTGCACGTAAGCCTGTCATCGTTGCCCATGTCCCGTATATATAACATATCCCCCATTTTCCATACCATGATCCATTCTGTTCCTGTACATCCATTAACCATTTGATAGCTTTCTTTTTTCGCTCTTCAGACAATTCATTCGGTGCATACGTTCCGAATAATTCTAACACCCTACCTGTAATATCTGGTGTGGACGGATCGGTTATCATATCACTCGCATTTTCAATCGGCAAATTCGATAGTAACTTGCTCGTTACCCCTCGTTCAAAAGCTCCCCAGCCTCCATCATTGTTTTGCAATCCTTTTACCCATTTCACGCCTCTTCCCCAAGCCTTATCTACTCTATCATTCCCTCTACTTCGCGCTAACGCTCTAAGGACAGCCGTAGTATCGTCTATATCAGGGATCGTCGTATTAACATCTGAAAATCCCCAACCGCCAGCTACAAGTGATGATGCATGTACGCTCCAATCTACCTTTTTAGTTTGTTGTTTTTGCAATAAATACTCTGTCGCCCTTTGAATCATCTTATTTTCATTTGTAACTTTAGCTTCTTGCAATGAATAGCTAAGTAAAGCGGTATCCCATACGGTAGAAGGAGAATTTTGCAAATGACTTCCTCTGTCCATCTTCCATATATAAGATTTTAATCCTGTCACAGCTTTCTCAATAATTGGAGACTGAATAGAGTGCCCTAATGCAAGCAAAGCATAAATCATATAAAACGTAGCACTCGCGTAACTATACAAAGTTCCATTTTCATCTATACGCTCCTTCATAAAGCGCTCTACTTCTTCGTATCCTTTATGATGTAACGATAATGGATATGATATTACCTTTTTCACATCACCTAAAAACAATTGAAACAGCGGAGACCGCTCCTCTCGAAACCATTGCCCACCCCCGCCTGCAATATGATCTAAATTTGGCAATAACTTTTTCTCTACACGGAATCTCTTATTCATACAAATCATCATCGGAATTAAATGTATACGCGCTGAGCTGCTTAGCCCAAATATACTGAGGGGGGAGTCATCTTGTAAAAATAAGATTGGCGTTGGAAAGTGAAAAAGCGCAGGAAATTCATATTCTCCATGAATCGCTAATAAAAATTTCGTCATAAAATGAGCACGAGAAACTCCCCCGTGTTCCTCAATAAACATTTCAGCTCGCCTCATATTCATATCTTCTTTCGAATATTTTTCCGAAGCAAGTAAAGCAGCATATGCTTGAATCGTGGCGGATAAATTCCCTCCCCTTTCATCTTCATATAATTTCCAAGTCCCTTCATTTGTTTGAAGAGATGCTAACCTTTTCACAAACGGTTCTATTTCGTCATTTCGCCCTAATAATTTGAGTAAAAAAATCATATGACAATCCGTTAGTAAAGCTCCTTCAAAACAAAATGACCACGTTCCGTCTTGCCTTTGCATCGTTTGAAGTGCAGTCGTTCTCCGCTCTATCTCCTCACGCACTTTGTCATATAGTAGCACACCGCTCACCCACCCTTTCTAAGTCCGTATACGATATTCGAAAACTTAGCTAAATATGTATGAAAACAAAGAAAAGCAGAACGTGTATTACACACATTCTGCTTACAAACAATACCCAACCCCGACAACAATTCCTAATAGTGCACCAACAACAACTTGATACGGTGTATGTCCAACGAGCTCATTTAACTTTTTATATTCTGTTTGTCTACCATGAAAAAAATCATTCAATATTTTCGCTTGCTTACTTACCGCAAGCCTTACTCCTGAAGCATCGTACATAACAATAATGGCAAAAATAGCGGCAACCGCAAATATTGGACTCTCCACACCTTCCACCACTCCGACACCTGTAGCAAGTGCAGTAACAGTCGAAGCATGCGAACTTGGCATTCCACCTGAAGCAAAGAACTTAGCAAAATCAAACTCGCCTGTTTTTATTAATTTAAAAACGACTTTCGTTAACTGTGCTAAAAACCAAGAAATTACAGCTGCTATAAGTGGGTCATTATGTAAAATTGTTTCCATGTTTTCAGCTCCTCACTGACTATAATGGAATTTCTATATAATATAAGTATAAAGAAAAATACGTAGAAAATACTACGCATTATGATACTTTTGCTGATTTATTTTTAATAAATTTTGGTTGTTTCTGTAGTAGAAACTTTGTTTTCGCCATTGAAAAGACAAATAAAGCAATCCATATACAGAAAAACGCAATCATATGAGTAGATGTGAAATGTTCACCAAAAACGAACACACCTAAAATTAAACTAATAGTCGGCGCGATGTATTGTAAAAATCCTATCATATAGAGCGGAATAAGTTGTGCTCCTTTAGCAAAATAAAAGAGTGGTAACGCTGTAACAATACCCGCCCCTATTAAAAGAAACGTTGATATTGCCGAAATAGAACCGAACGAACCAAAGCCATGAACTCCTGTCATAAACAAATATATAAGTGCAAATGGCGTCACTAACATCGTTTCCATCGTAAGCCCAATTGTTGCGTCGTAATTTAATAATTTTTTCGTTAATCCATATAATCCAAATGAAAAAGCAAGTGAAAGAGAAACCCATGGAATTGATCCGAAACGTATCGTTAAAATAACAACACCTAATCCAGCTAAACCAACCGCAACATATTGCCAAAAATTAAGCTTCTCTTTTAAAACAACTGTACCAAGTAAAATACTTATAAGTGGATTAATATAATACCCAAGACTTGCTTCGATTACATGGTTATGATTTACGGCCCATATGTATACAAACCAGTTTCCACTAATAAGTACCGAAGCAATTGTTAATGACATTAATAATTTAGGTCGTTTAAAAAGGGCCACTAACTCCCCACCAAACTGACGAAACCTCTTCGTTACTCCTAAAACTAACAACATAAAAACAAATGCCCAAACGATGCGGTGTGCTAATATTTCATCCGCCGGTACTTCCTCCACCCATTTCCAATAAATCGGAAGAACTCCCCACATCGTATACGCACCCGCCGCATATATAATCCCCTGCTTTTGCTCTGCTGTTTGACTCCCCATCTTCCCTGTTCTCCTCTTCTCTTTTTTTCTTCATTATAAGGTCTCACATACTTACTTTACCAATATTCAATCTGCATTTCTTTCGACATTCCTCTTGCAAATCCGTTATATGTATAAAAACACTCCTACTGTTATAATAACGAGCGCCGGAATACCGAAGACAAATTTACTTTTATGTGTCTTATGATGAAACATATACATACCAATCCAAGCTCCAACCGCTCCTCCAGCTGCAGCTGATAAAAACAATGTACTTTCTGGCGTTCTCCACTGCTTTTTCTTTGCTTTTCGCTTATCAAGCCCCATCATACTAAATGCTATAACGTTGATAATAATAAAATAAATCCATTTCATCTCTTTCTCTCCCTTAAAAAATTCGCTTTATGTTAACACGAAAATAAGGTGTGCACAAATAAAAATGGCTATAGGTAAAAAAAAACTTTAGCCTACAACCATCATTGTAATACCTTATACTTTATTTCTAATCTTACTATGTTTTTTCGCGTATATAAAATAAATAAAAATACCTACAATAACCCAAATTGCAAAACTGATTAAAGTGGTTTTAGAAAGATTTAATGCTAAATATAAACAACTTACTATCGCAAGTATAGGTAAGAATGGAACTAACGGAGCACGGAACGGTCTTTTCAAATTAGGATGTGTCTTCCTTAATACAATTACAGCTATAGATACAAATATGAAAGCTGTTATCGTTCCCACATTCACTAAATTTGCCAACAAATTCAAGTCCAATAAACCTGCTAATACAGCCGCAAGAATACCCGTAATCCATGTATTAAAAAATGGTGTTTGATAACGTTTATGAACACTCGAAAATCTTTTTGGTAACAATCCATCTCGGCTCATCGAGTATGATACTCGAACAAATGCGAACATAGCAACTAACAGAACTGTTGTTAAACCAGCTATCGCTCCAACTGATAATAGACCAGCAATTCTATCCTCTCCTACAATACGCAGTGCATATGCTACTGGATCAGCTACATTCAGATCCGTAAATGGAACCATTCCAGTTAACACGAATGAAACACCAACATAAAGAATTGTACAAATGCATAAAGAGACAAGTAATCCAATTGGAACGTTACGTTGTGGGCGTTTCACTTCCTCTGCTGCTGTTGCAACTGCATCGAAACCTAAAAAGGCAAAAAATACAGTAGCAGCTCCTCCAATAACACCATGGTATCCAAAAGGAAGAAACGGCTGCCAATTCTCTGGCTTTACATAGTTTGCTCCTACAATAATAAATACTAAAATAACAGCCAGTTTGATAATAACCATTATATTATTTATACGTGCACTTTCTTTCACACCACGACTTAGTAAAAATGTAACAACTAAAATAATAATAACCGCTGGCAAGTCGATAATCCCGCCATTCCCCATCCCTGGTGCAGAAGCAACGATTGCCGGAATATGAATATTAAACCCTAGTAGCAATGACTGAAAATAGGCTGACCATCCCGCCGCCACCGCAGAAGTAGCTAATAAGTACTCTAACATAACACACCAGCCAACTATAAAAGCAAAAATCTCACCTAATGTCATATACGTATACGAATACACACTTCCTGAGACCGGGACTGTAGATGCAAATTCAGCATAACAAAAAGCTACACAAGCACATACAATTGCAGCTAACATGAAAGATAATACAATTGCTGGACCAGCATGTTTCGCTGCTACAATACCTGTTAATACGAAAATGCCTGTACCAATAATTGCTCCAATTCCTAAAAGCGTTAAATCAATTGCTCCTAAAGTTTGCTGTAACACGTTTTTCTTTTCTTCATTCATTGCTTTCTTTATAAATAAACTCATTCGTAGAAACCTCTTTTTCAAAATTATCCCTTACTCATTACAATCTTTATTACTGTTGCTATTACACATTAATAATATTCATACTTTACTTTCACTCCCTATATAAACTCCACAAATTACATACCTAAAAATCAGAAAAATCAATCTTCTAAAAACATGCTTGTTAACAAGCGTATTTTTAGAAGATTGATTGAATTTATCACACGATTAATTATATTGTCAACAATATAATTAATTCACCCACATCGAATAATTATAAATAAAATAGTATTCCAAAATATACGATAC
>NZ_JBALMG010000021.1:0-22988 GCF_036963225.1 Bacillus sp. JJ783
GTAGGACGTCGCCAAGCAAAAACCTAAGTCGTTTCGACTTAGGTTTTTTTGTGTTTATTTTTATTTACCGAAGGTTAAAATCCATAAATTCAATAAGCCTAAAAACGAAAAAATAATGAAATAGAGGCTGTTTAAAATAATGACAATGATTTTTTGTACTCCTGATTTTCCGAATGCTCCTAAAATAATCCCTAAGATAGGAAAGATTATTTCTATCATAAGTGTATATTTTAAATAATGAGAGTAGAAAAAATGGGATGATATAAATAAGTATTCAATAATTACAGCAATTACTGCGATGGAGAAAAATAAATAGGATAATAACACAGTTATTTTTTTCACGGTTATTCCTCCTTAGAAATTAAATCGTTATAATATAAGTTCTATTGATGTATAGAACACAAGAGTGTATATATTTTAATTAAAACATACTGAAGTACCATATAAACAGTTATACGTAAAATAGATCTCTAGAAATATATATTCTAATTCCCTTTCCTTCTTGTATATAGTTGCAATTCTCCTTTTGAATATAACTAAAACACGAACGTTATCGATAACTAATAAAAAAACATTCGATTATTTATTGACATTGTTTATGAAATATTGTTAATATAGCCATAGAAACAATAATATATAAGACCTCATATAATCGCGGGGATATGGCCTGCAAGTCTCTACCTAACGACCGTTATTCGTTAGACTATGAGGGAAAGTCACTCGGTATTTTTCTATTCACAAGGGATACGTATGCCTGAGTAGAGCGCTTTCTCTCATAGTAAAAGAGAAACTGTTCTATTTCAGGCTTTTTTTATTTGAATCGGGGGGATTCTAATATGAAATCACTAGTTGGAGTCATAATGGGAAGCACGTCAGACTGGGAAACAATGAAATATGCTTGTGACATTTTAGATGAATTAAATATACCGTATGAGAAAAAAGTTGTATCCGCTCATCGGACTCCAGATTATATGTTTGAATATGCAGAAACAGCTCGTGAACGTGGATTAAAAGTTATTATTGCTGGAGCTGGTGGAGCAGCACATTTACCAGGAATGGTTGCAGCGAAGACAAATCTTCCTGTAATCGGTGTCCCAGTTCAATCAAAAGCGTTAAACGGCCTAGATTCGTTATTATCCATTGTCCAAATGCCAGGAGGGGTTCCAGTTGCAACTGTTGCAATTGGTAAAGCTGGTTCAACAAATGCTGGTTTACTTGCTGCACAAATACTTGGATCATATCATGATGACATACATGATGCATTAGAGTTGAGACGAGAAGCTATTGAGAAAACTGTGCGCGAAGGTAGTGAGCTAGTATGACGAGAATCATCTTACCTGGAAAAACAATCGGCATTATTGGAGGCGGCCAGCTTGGAAGAATGCTGGCACTGGCAGCTAAGGAGATGGGTTATAAAATTGCTGTTTTAGATCCTACAAAGCATTCACCATGTGCACAAGTTGCTGATATTGAGATTGTTGCATCTTATGACGATCTAAAAGCAATTCAGCATTTAGCAGAGATAAGCGACGTTGTCACATATGAATTTGAGAATATTGATTATAGATGTTTACAATGGCTTGAGAAACATGCGTATTTACCACAAGGTAGTCAATTATTAAATAAAACGCAAAATCGTTTTACTGAAAAGAATGCAATTGAAAAAGCGGGGTTACCGGTAGCATCGTATAGATTGGTTCAAAATCAAGATCAACTTACAGAAGCAATTAAAGAGTTATCTTTCCCTTCTGTCTTAAAAACAACGACAGGTGGATACGATGGTAAAGGGCAAGTGGTTTTAAAGAGTGAAGCTGATGTTGTGAGAGCAAAAGAGCTTACTAATAAAGCAGAATGCATTCTTGAAAAATGGGTACCTTTTGAAAAAGAAATATCGGTTATTGTAACTCGTAGTGTAAGTGGTGAAACGAAAGTCTTTCCCGTAGCGGAAAATATTCATGTGAATAACATTTTACATGAATCTATCGTTCCAGCTCGCATTACAGAAGAACTTTCTCAAAAAGCAATTATTTATGCAAGAGTACTTGCGGATGAATTAAAACTTGTGGGAACACTAGCGGTAGAGATGTTTGCTACAGCTGACGGTGAGATTTACATTAATGAATTAGCACCAAGACCTCACAACTCAGGGCATTATACGCTTGATGCATGTGAAACGAGTCAATTTGGTCAACATATTCGAGCAATCTGTAATTTACCTCTTGGAGAAACAAATTTGTTAAAACCAGTTGTCATGATTAACATTTTAGGCGAACATATAGAAGGGGTCCTAGGACAAGTGAATAGATTAACCGGGTGCTATTTACACTTGTATGGAAAAGAAGAAGCAAAAGCGCAGCGAAAAATGGGGCATGTTAATATTTTAAATGATAATATTGAAGTCGCTCTAGAAAAAGCGAAGAGTTTGCATATTTGGGACCATCAAGAACAACTGTTGGAGGGAAAAAGATGATTAATCGTTATACACGCCCTGAAATGGGTGCGATTTGGACGGAAGAGAACAAATTTAAAGCGTGGTTAGAAGTTGAGATTTTAGCTTGTGAAGCATGGGCTGAGCTTGGCGATATTCCAAAAGAAGATGTGAAAAAAATTCGTGAACATGCATCATTTGATATTGATCGTATTTATGAAATTGAAAAAGAAACACGTCATGACGTAGTTGCTTTCACTCGTGCTGTATCAGAAACACCAACATTAGGCGAGGAACGTAAATGGGTTCATTACGGTTTAACATCTACAGACGTAGTAGATACAGCTTTATCTTATATCTTAAAACAAGCAAATGAAATCTTGTTAAAAGACTTAGAAAACTTTGTTAGCATTTTAGCTAATAAAGCGAAAGAGCATAAATACACGATTATGATGGGAAGAACACATGGTGTACATGCAGAGCCAACAACATTTGGTTTAAAACTTGGTCTTTGGTATGAAGAAATGAAACGTAACGTAGAGCGTTTCAAACAAGCTGCTGATACAGTTCGCGTTGGTAAATTATCTGGTGCGGTTGGTACATATGCAAATATTGATCCATTCGTAGAAAAGTATGTTTGTGAAAACTTAGGATTAGAAGCAGCACCAATTTCAACACAAACATTGCAACGTGATCGTCATGCACATTACATGTCAACACTTGCACTAATCGCAACATCTGTTGAAAAGATGGCAGTTGAGATTCGTGGTTTACAAAAGAGTGAAACACGTGAAGTTGAAGAGGCTTTCGCAAAAGGTCAAAAAGGTTCTTCTGCAATGCCGCATAAACGTAATCCAATTGGATCTGAAAATATGACTGGTTTAGCTCGTGTTATCCGCGGTTATATGATGACAGCTTACGAGAATGTTCCGTTATGGCATGAGCGTGATATCTCTCATTCTTCTGCAGAACGCGTAATTTTACCAGATGCTACAATCGCGTTAAATTACATGTTAAATCGCTTTGGTAATATCGTTAAAAACTTAACTGTATTCCCAGAGAATATGAAACGCAATATGACAAGAACATACGGCTTAATTTACTCTCAACGCGTAATGCTTACACTAATTGACAAAGGTCTGGTACGTGAAGAAGCTTATGATATCGTACAGCCTAAAGCAATGGAAGCTTGGGAAACACAAGTGCAATTTAAAGAGCTTGTAGAAGCTGACGAGCGTATTACAAGTAAGTTAACGCAAGAAGAAATTAACGAATGTTTCAATTATGAACATCATATGCAACACGTTGATACAATCTTTGAACGCCTTGGATTAAACGAAGCGTAAAATTTCATATGGCACAGAATAGAGTCATTCTGTGCCATTCTTTATAAAAATATTATTCACATTTTTCAAACTACAGGGGGCTTGCGAAATGCAAAAGCTAGAATTGCTGTATGAAGGTAAGGCAAAAAGAATTTATCGTACAGAATCAGCAGATATGGTTTGGGTAGAGTACAAAGATAGTGCGACTGCTTTCAATGGGGAGAAAAAAGAGACGATTACAGGAAAAGGTCGTTTGAACAATGAGATTACAACTTTATTGTTCAGAATGTTACAAGAAGTAGGAATAAAAACACATTTTGTTGAGAAGTTATCTGAAACAGAGCAACTTGTAAAAAAAGTGAGTATTATTCCTTTAGAAGTTGTCACAAGAAATGTAATTGCAGGAAGCCTTTCAAAACGATTAGGAATGGAAGAGGGAACTGTACTTGCAGAACCAATCGTAGAATTTTACTTCAAAGATGATGATTTAGGAGATCCGCTTGTAACGGAAGATCATATTCGTGTATTAAACGTTGCGTCACCAGAGCAAGTAAGCGTATTAAGAGATATGGCTCTACAAATCAATCAAGTATTGATTGAGCATTTCGCAAGCTGTCGTGTAAGATTAATAGATTTTAAATTAGAGTTTGGTGTAACGGAAGAAGGAGAAATCATATTAGCGGATGAGATTTCACCAGATACTTGCCGTTTATGGGATGAAACGAGCAATGAAAAGTTTGATAAAGACGTATTCCGTCGCGATCTTGGAAATTTAACAGAAGCTTATGAAGAGATTTTAAAACGTTTAGGGGGAATTTCACATGTATAAAGTTAAGGTATATGTAACGTTAAGAGAAAGCGTATTAGATCCACAAGGAACAGCAGTAAAAGGGGCACTTCATAGTCTTTCGTTCACAGAAGTACAAGACGTTCGAATCGGAAAATATATGGAATTAACAATTGATAAATCAGTATCTGACCTTGACGCAAAGGTAAAAGAAATGTGTGAAAAACTATTAACAAACGTTGTAATGGAAGACTTCCGTTATGAAGTTGAGGAGGTTGTCGCACAGTGAAATTTGCAGTCATAGTATTCCCAGGTTCGAACTGTGATGTCGATATGTTCCATGCAATTAAAGATGAGCTTGGTGAAGAAGTAGATTACGTTTGGCACGATAGAGAGAATTTAGATGAGTACGATGCGATTCTACTACCAGGTGGATTCTCTTACGGTGACTACTTACGATGCGGGGCTATTTCTCGCTTTGCTAATGCAATGAAAGCAGTGCAAAAAGCTGCTGAGCAAGGAAAACCAATTTTAGGGGTGTGTAATGGATTCCAGATTCTTGTTGAATCAGGATTACTACCAGGAGCACTAATGAGAAATGAAAACTTAAAATTTATGTGTCGCACTGTTCAGTTACGTGTTGAAAATAACGAAACGATGTTTACATCACAATATGAAAAAGATGAAGTAATCAATATTCCAATTGCACATGGTGAAGGGAATTACTATTGTGATGAAGCGACTCTTAAACAATTAGAAGAGAATAATCAAATCGCATTCCGTTATGTAGAAAATCCGAACGGTAGCGTTTCAGATATTGCTGGTATTGTAAATGAAAAGGGAAATGTACTTGGTATGATGCCACACCCAGAGCGTGCTGTAGATGAATTGCTTGGTGGTGCTGAAGGGTTAAAAGTCTTTCAATCTATCTTAAAACAGTGGAGGGAAACATATGTCGTTAATGCTTGAACCAAATCCAACACAAATTAAAGAAGAGCGTATATATGCGGAAATGGGGCTAACAGACGAAGAGTTTGCCATGGTTGAAAAGATTCTAGGCCGTTTGCCGAATTATACAGAAACAGGATTATTCTCTGTAATGTGGTCTGAACATTGTAGTTATAAAAATTCAAAACCAGTTCTTCGCAAGTTCCCAACGACAGGTGAGCGTGTCCTGCAAGGGCCTGGGGAAGGCGCTGGAATTGTAGATATCGGTGATAATCAAGCGGTTGTATTTAAAATGGAAAGCCATAACCATCCTTCTGCTATTGAACCATATCAAGGAGCAGCAACAGGCGTTGGTGGTATTATCCGTGACGTATTCTCTATGGGAGCACGTCCAGTAGCTCTATTAAACTCACTTCGCTTCGGTGAATTACAATCACCACGTGTGAAATATTTATTCGAAGAAGTAGTAGCAGGAATCGCAGGATACGGTAACTGCATCGGTATTCCTACTGTTGGCGGCGAAGTACAATTTGATCCATGTTATGAAGGAAATCCACTTGTAAATGCAATGTGCGTAGGTTTAATTAACCATGAAGATATTAAAAAAGGGCAAGCGCATGGTGCTGGTAATACAGTAATGTACGTAGGAGCATCAACTGGTCGTGATGGTATTCACGGTGCAACATTCGCATCTGAAGAGCTATCTGAAAGCTCAGAAGCGAAACGTCCGGCAGTTCAAGTAGGAGATCCATTTATGGAGAAACTTCTTATTGAAGCTTGCTTAGAACTTATTCAGTCGGATGCACTTGTTGGAATTCAAGATATGGGAGCTGCTGGTTTAACTTCATCTTCTGCAGAAATGGCAAGTAAAGCAGGTATGGGTATTGAAATGTACTTAGATGATGTACCACAGCGTGAAACGGGAATGACACCATATGAAATGATGCTATCTGAATCACAAGAGCGTATGTTAATTGTTATAAAAAAAGGTAGAGAGCAAGAAATAGTAGATTTATTTGAGAAGTATGGTCTTGCAGCAGTTACGATGGGGAAAGTAACGGAAGACAAAATGCTTCGTTTATTCCATAAAGATGTAATGGTAGCTGAAGTACCAGCAGATGCTCTTGCAGAAGAAGCACCAATTTATTATAAGCCATCAAAAGAAGCAGCATACTTTGCTGAGTTCCAGCAGATGAAAATGGAAACACCGCAAGTAGAGGATTATAAAGAAACGTTATTATCTCTATTACAACAACCAACGATTGCAAGTAAAGAATGGGTATATGATCAATATGATTATCAAGTGCGCACAAGCACAGTTGTTACACCAGGTTCAGATGCAGCGGTTGTACGTGTACGCGGTACAGAAAAAGGATTAGCAATGACGACAGATTGTAACTCTCGCTACATTTATCTAGATCCAGAAATGGGCGGTAAAATTGCAGTAGCAGAGGCGGCACGTAATATCGTATGTTCTGGCGGGGAGCCACTTGCAATTACAGATTGCTTAAACTTCGGTAACCCAGAAAAACCAGAAATCTTCTGGCAAATTGAGAAATCAGTAGACGGTATGAGTGAAGCTTGCCGCAAGTTACAAACGCCAGTTATCGGCGGGAATGTATCAATGTATAACGAGCGTAGTGGTGAAGCTGTATATCCAACACCAACTGTTGGGATGGTTGGACTGGTACACGATTTAAAACACGTAACAACACAAGAATTTAAACAAGCTGGCGATTTAGTTTATGTAATTGGGGAGACGAAAGCTGAGTTTGGCGGAAGTGAATTACAGAAAATGATCTACGGAAAAATTTTCGGTCAATCACCAAGCATCGATCTAGATGTAGAATTAAAACGCCAAAAACAATTACTAGCAGCAATTCAAGCTGGACTTGTTCAATCTGCACATGATGTTGCAGAAGGTGGTTTAGCAGTTGCAATTACTGAAAGTGCAATTGGTGCTAACGGTTTAGGTGCTACTGTGAAATTAGATGGGGAAGCAACAGCAGTATTATTTGCAGAATCACAATCTCGCTTTGTTATAACTGTAAAACGTGAAAATAAAGAAGCATTTGAGAAAGCGGTTGAAGCAATTCAAGTTGGGGAAGTTACAAATACAAATGAAGTAAAAATTCATAATGAAGAAAATGAAGTATTACTTACAGCAAATGTAGATGAAATGAGAAAGGCTTGGAAAGGGGCAATCCCATGCTTGCTGAAATAAAGGGGTTAAATGAAGAATGTGGCGTTTTCGGAATTTGGGGGCATGAAAATGCAGCACAAGTTTCGTACTACGGATTGCACAGTTTGCAGCACCGTGGGCAAGAAGGCGCAGGCATTGTTGTAAATAATGGGGAAAAAATCATCGGTCACAAGGGGTTAGGTTTAATATCAGAAGTGTTTTCAAGAGGTGAGCTAGAGGGATTAAACGGAAAATCAGCAATTGGACACGTACGATATGCAACAGCTGGTGGAAGTGAAGTTGCTAACGTTCAGCCATTATTATTCCGTTTTTCTGATCACAGTATGGCGCTAGCTCATAACGGAAATTTAATTAACGCAAAAATGCTTCGCCGTGAATTAGAGGCAGAAGGAAGTATTTTTCAAACTAGTTCAGATACAGAAGTACTTTTACATCTCATTAAACGTAGTACGAAAGATTCTTTAATTGAAAGTGTAAAAGAAGCTCTAAATAAAGTGAAAGGTGCGTTCGCATATCTTTTACTAACTGGAAATGAAATGATTGTTGCGCTAGATCCGAACGGGTTCCGTCCTCTTTCAATTGGAAAGATGGGGGATGCTTACGTTGTAGCATCAGAAACATGTGCTTTCGATGTAGTAGGTGCAACATTCATTCGTGATGTAGAACCTGGTGAATTACTTATCATCAATGATGAAGGAATTCACGTAGATCGTTTTACAAATGAAGTAGATCATGCAATTTGTAGTATGGAGTATATTTACTTTGCACGTCCGGATTCTAATATTGCAGGTATTAACGTTCATGCAGCACGTAAAAACATGGGGAAACGCTTAGCGGCAGAAGCTCCTATTGAAGCGGATGTTGTTACTGGTGTACCAGACTCTAGTATTTCAGCAGCAATTGGTTATGCGGAGGCAACAGGCATTCCGTATGAGTTAGGATTAATTAAAAATCGTTACGTTGGACGTACATTTATTCAACCTTCTCAAGAACTGCGCGAGCAAGGGGTAAAGATGAAGCTTTCCGCAGTAAGAGGTGTAGTTGAAGGGAAACGAGTTGTTATGATTGACGACTCTATCGTAAGAGGAACGACAAGTAAACGAATTGTTCGTATGCTTCGCGAGGCTGGAGCGACAGAAGTCCATGTAAGAATTGCTTCACCACCTCTTAAGTATCCATGCTTCTATGGCATTGATATTCAAACGAGAAAAGAATTAATCGCGGCAAATAATTCAATAGAAGAAATCCGTCAAATCATCGGAGCAGATTCTTTAACATTTTTAAGTGAAGATGGATTAGTAGATGCAATTGGACGCCCATATGAAGGGAAATACGGTGGTCTATGTATGGCTTACTTCAATGGAGACTATCCAACAGCTCTTTATGATTATGAGCAAGAGCTTTTAGAAAGTATGAAATAAGAAGAAAAAAGCTTCTACTTCTTTTGATGTAGAAGCTAGCTTCTTTCTTAAAACGGCCGCCCTGGATGGGGAGAAATTAAAAGACGAGGTGTAAAAAACGATGGCGAATGCATATAAGCAAGCAGGAGTAGATATTGAAGCTGGATATGAAGCGGTATCTCGCATGAAAAAACACGTACAAACAACAATGAGAAAAGAAGTGCTAGGCGGTTTAGGCGGTTTTGGAGGTATGTTTGATCTATCAAAATTTGCATTAGAAGAACCTGTATTAGTATCTGGAACAGATGGCGTGGGAACGAAATTGATGCTCGCTTTTATGGCAGATAAACATGACACAATTGGTATTGATGCAGTAGCAATGTGTGTAAATGATATTGTTGTCCAAGGAGCAGAGCCGCTTTTCTTCCTTGATTATATTGCTTGTGGTAAAGCTGAACCTAGTAAAATTGAAAACATCGTCAAAGGTATATCAGAGGGCTGTCGCCAAGCTGGTTGTGCATTAATTGGTGGAGAAACAGCTGAAATGCCAGGAATGTATTCTACGGAAGAATACGATTTAGCTGGTTTTACAGTTGGAATTGTTGATAAAAAGAAAATTGTAACAGGTGAAAAAATTGAAGCTGGTCACGTATTAATTGGCTTAGCATCTAGCGGTATTCATAGTAACGGTTATTCTTTAGTAAGAAAAGTACTACTAGAAGATGGAGAACTATCTTTAGATCGTATTTACGGACGCTTAGAACTACCTCTTGGTGAAGAATTATTAAAACCAACGAAAATTTATGTCAAACCTATTTTAGAACTATTGAAGAAACATGAAGTATACGGTATGGCACATATTACAGGTGGTGGATTCATTGAAAATATTCCACGTATGTTGCCAGAAGGAATCGGTGCGGAAATTGAATTAGGGTCTTGGCAAGTTCAACCGATTTTTAGTTTACTTCAAGAAGTTGGAAAACTAGAAGAGAAAGAAATGTTCAATATTTTTAACATGGGTATTGGTATGGTAGTAGCAGTAAAGGAAGAAGAGGCAAAAGATATTGTTCGTCTTCTTGAGGAGCAAGGAGAGAAAGCACGTATTATTGGACGCACTGTACAAGGATCTGGTGTTACCTTTATTGAGGGAACAGAAGTATGAGTAGATTAGCAGTTTTTGCTTCTGGGAGCGGCTCTAACTTTCAATCTCTTATTAATGCGGTAGAAGAAAAAAGATTGGATGCAGATATTAGTTTATTAGTATGTGATAAACCAGAGGCACGCGCTATTGGACGGGCACATTATCACCATATTCCGTGTTTTTCCTTTTCAGCGAAAGCATATGAGTCAAAAGAAGCATTTGAAAAAGAGATATTAAAAAAGCTAGAAGAGTATGAAATTGATTATGTTATTTTAGCTGGATATATGCGTTTAATTGGAACGACTTTACTAGAAGCGTACGGCGGGAAAATTATTAATATTCATCCATCACTACTACCGAGTTTTCCAGGGAAAGATGCTGTTGGTCAAGCGTTAGAAGCGGGTGTAAAAGTAACTGGAGTAACGATTCATTATGTAGATGCAGGTATGGATACAGGTCCAATTATTGCACAAGAAGCAGTAGTTGTTTCTGAAGGGGATACGAGAGAAAGCTTACAAAAGAAAATTCAACAAGTTGAACATAAATTATATGTAAATACAGTGAATCAAATTGTTCAGTCTGTGAAAAAACCAACTGTTAACTAACATACAACCAGGGGTGAAGGATAAATGAAAAAGCGTGCATTAGTAAGTGTTTCAGATAAAACAGGAGTAGTAGAATTTGTTAAAGGTTTACTTGAACAAGGGATTGAAGTTATTTCAACAGGTGGAACGAAAAAATTATTAGAAGAAAACGGCTTACAAGTAATTGGTATTTCTGAAGTAACTGGTTTTCCAGAAATTATGGATGGCCGTGTAAAAACATTACATCCAAATATTCATGGTGGTCTATTAGCAGTTCGTGATAATGAAACGCATGTAGCGCAAATGAATGAATTAGGTATTCAACCAATTGACTTTGTTGTTGTTAACTTATACCCATTTAAAGAAACAATCGCTAAGCCTGATGTAACATTTGCTGATGCAATTGAAAATATTGATATCGGTGGCCCAACAATGATTCGCTCTGCTGCGAAAAATCATAAATTTGTATCGGTAATTGTAGATCCAGTAGATTATGATGTTGTATTAGCAGAACTGAAAGAGAATGGTGAAGTAACAGAGGACACGAAACGTAAATTAGCAGCGAAAGTATTCCGTCATACAGCGGCATATGATGCGTTAATTTCTAACTACTTAACAGAGCAAATGGGCGAAGAAAGCCCAGAAACATTAACGGTGACATTTGAGAAAAAACAAGATTTACGCTATGGCGAAAATCCACATCAAAAAGCAACGTTCTATAAAGCGCCATTCGCAGCAACTTCTTCTGTTGCATATGCAGAACAATTGCACGGTAAAGAATTATCTTACAACAATATCAATGATGCGGATGCAGCGCTTAGCATCGTGAAAGAATTTACAGAACCGGCAGTAGTAGCGGTAAAACATATGAATCCATGTGGCGTTGGGGTAGGCACGGATATTCATGAAGCATACACACGTGCTTATGAAGCGGATCCAGTATCAATCTTCGGCGGTATTATTGCAGCAAATCGTGAAATTGATAAAGCTACAGCTGAAAAGTTACATGAAATTTTCTTAGAAATTATTATTGCACCTTCGTTTTCACAAGAAGCTTTAGACGTGTTGCAAAGTAAGAAAAACTTGCGCATACTAACTGTAAATATTGAAAAGGCAACGACTGCAAGCAAAAAGCTAACTTCTGTACAAGGTGGTCTTCTTGTTCAAGAGGAAGATACGTTATCATTAGATGAAAGTGCAATTTCAATTCCAACGAAACGTGAACCATCAGAACAAGAATGGAAAGATTTAAAGCTAGCTTGGAAAGTTGTAAAACATGTGAAATCAAATGCAATTGTTTTAGCGAATGATAACATGACAGTTGGTGTAGGCGCGGGACAGATGAACCGTGTAGGTTCTGCAAAAATCGCAATTACACAAGCTGGCGAAAAAGCACAAGGTAGCGCACTTGCATCTGATGCTTTCTTCCCAATGCCAGATACAGTAGAAGAAGCAGCAAAAGCTGGAATTACAGCGATCATTCAACCAGGCGGATCGATTCGTGATGAAGATTCTATTAAAATGGCAGACGCGTATGGGATTACGATGGTGTTCACTGGCGTACGTCATTTTAAACATTAATAGAGTAATTTTAGAAATAACAAACTAGGAGCATAGCTTCTAGTTTGTACTTATTTAATTATTGGGGGATGAAATATGAATGTTTTAGTAATCGGCCGCGGTGGACGTGAGCATGCTTTAGCTTGGAAGTTTGCACAATCTGAAAAGGTAGAAAAAGTATATGTAGCGCCAGGTAATGAAGGTATGCGAGATGTTGCAACACCAGTTGATATTGATGAGAATGATTTTGATGCACTAGTCTTATTTGCAAAAGAGAATAATGTAGGCTTAACTTTCGTTGGACCAGAAATTCCACTTATGAATGGAATCGTTGATCGTTTTAAGGAAGAGGGACTTCGTGTATTTGGGCCTAATAAAGCGGCTGCTGTTATTGAAGGTAGTAAAGCTTTTACAAAAGAATTGATGAAAAAGTATGATATTCCAACTGCGGCATATGAAACTTTTACAGACTATGAAGAGGCAGTAAAGTACATTCAAAAAGTTGGTGCGCCGATCGTAATTAAGGCAGATGGGTTAGCTGCTGGTAAAGGTGTAACGGTAGCAATGACGCTTGAAGAGGCATTGCAAGCTGTGAAAGAAATGCTACAAGATGTGAAATTCGGCGCAGCAAGCAAGAAGGTCGTTATTGAAGAGTTTTTAGATGGACAAGAATTTTCATTAATGGCATTTGTAAATGGAACAACTGTACATCCGATGGTAATTGCTCAAGATCATAAACGAGCTTTTGACGGCGATAAAGGTCCTAATACAGGCGGAATGGGCGCATATTCTCCAGTACCGCAAATTCCGGAGTCAGCGGTTCAAGAAGCGATTCAAACAGTATTACATCCAACTGCTAAAGCGATGATCCAAGAAAATCGTTCGTTTACAGGAATTTTATATGCGGGGCTTATTTTAACGAATGATGGTCCAAAGGTAATTGAGTTCAATGCACGCTTTGGTGATCCTGAAACGGAAGTTGTATTACCACGCTTAGAAAATGATTTAGTTGATGTATGTAACGCTGTATTAGATGAAAGTGAATTAACGTTACAATGGTCAAAGGAAGCAGTTATTGGTGTCGTACTTGCTTCGAAAGGATATCCAGAAGCATATAAAAAAGGTGAAATTATTAACGGATTAGATGCACTGCAAGATGTGATTGTTTTCCATGCGGGTACAGCGATGAAACATGGTGACTTTGTAACAAACGGTGGCCGTGTATTATTTGTTGCTTGTAAGGCGAATAGTTTACAAGAAGCGAAAGATAAGGTCTATAAAGAAATCGGTAAAATTGAGAGCGATGGTTTATTTTACCGAAGTGATATAGGATATCGTGCAATTGGTCATGAGATGACGAGAAGCTAATGTATAAAAAATCCCGCTGATTTCTCAGCGGGATTTTTATGCATCTTTATCTTTTTTTAATTTCCCTTTTTGCTTTGCCATTTCTCGAAGTAAATACTCGATGTGTGCATTGACGCTACGAAACTCATCATTCGCCCATTTTTCGATGACTGCGTGTAATTCAGGATCAATACGTAATGGAAAGCTTTTCTTTTTGGCCATAATCACTTACAACCTTTAGTATAGGCTTCCTGTATTAATAACTGGTTGCGCACCTTTATCTGAAACGATGGCAACTAATAAATTGTTCACCATATTTGCTTTACGCTCGTCATCGAGTTCCAGTACGCCTTCTTCATCTAACATATGGATTGAATCTTTCGCCATCTTCACAGCACCTTCAACAATCTCTTTTCTAGCAGCTAATACTGCTTTTGCTTGTTGACGTTGGAGCATTGCATGGGCAATTTCTGTTGCGTAAGCTAAATGTGTTAAACGAGTTTCTAATACTTCTACGCCAGCGATTTCAAGGCGTGCTTCTAACTCACGCTTTAATTCTTCAGAGATTTCTTCAGTATTTCCTCGTAACGTGATACAAGTTTCATCTTGGAAATTATCATAAGGATATTTTGTAGCAACGTGGCGAATTGCTGTTTCACTTTGAATTTCTACGAATCGATCGTAATGCTCAACACCAAACATTGCTTTTGCAGAATCAACAACTTTATATACGATAACGGCTGCAATTTCAATTGGATTTCCCTCAACATCGTTTACTTTTAATTTTTTACTGTTAAAGTTTTCTACACGTAAAGATACAGTTTGACGAAACGCGAATGGAATTGTTAAAAATAAACCATTTTGACGAATTGTTCCTAAATAACTACCGAAAAACGTAATTACTTTTGCTTGGTTGGGTTGAACGATACCAATACCTGTCGCGAGAACCGCGGCTAAAATAATAGTTAATGCTGCTACTATGAAAATTTCTTGTACAAGGCAAAATGCACCGATAGCGGCTAAAATTAAAATCCCGATAATACCGAGAAAACCATTTACATAAAATACTTGTTTTTCTTTCATATGATCGCCTCCTGATATAAAAATGATATCACTTTTATATCATTACATGCAAGGTTTTTATACCTAATTTTCTGAATTTTATTAATTGATTTATGTACGTTTTAGGGATGAAACTCCAAAAAGATAAGAATATATGTTCTGTTTTGTGATAAAATAAAGAAGACTTAGCCGCCCACTGCAGCAGCTAAGTCTCTTTGAGAGCATCTTGCATCGTGACAAATGATTCAAAGCGGTTTTGCCAGGATTAATTCTTCAATCGCTGACTCAATCTCTTTGTCAGAAGTGTCATAACTTCCATTTGACTTTGGTTTGTCATGACTGGAAGCTTGCTTAACTTCCTCTTTATTATGGCCTTTTTCAGTAAAGTTCATGCTAGGCATTTTAAATGCGCTCATATTCATATATTTTCCAAACTTACAGGATTCAACAATAGGGCAGAAACGAACGATTCCCTCCGCAATTTTCATGGCACCAATCCATAGCAAAACTTTAGACCAAGTGCACCAAGGTTTACGTACGAGTTTAGCTGTACTACAACCGAAGAGGATAAGTCCGAGTGTAATTCGAATTAGAGCACTAATTGTGCCGATGTTTTGCTTCATTAGAAAAACACTCCTTTTTGATGAACTTCGAAATAGAAATACTATTTCATTTGTTAGTATTCCGTATAAGCTTTTTGATATGTAATCCAACATTTGACGTTGAAAAAGATGTTGGATTAGGCGTGTGTGTAGGTAGCTTTTTTTGTTATAATGAAAGAATGCGTAAAAGGAAGTTCAAAAAGTCCGGTAAAGATAGCTGTCGCATTTCATCGTTGCATGCGCCAGTCCGGTACTCATGTAGGAAAAACTACATTCCGTTCCTCCTGGCGAATGCGCCTCGACCTGCTCGGCTCTCTATATCCTCCTTTTTGAACAAATATAGTAAGGAAGTTCAAAAAAACTGGTAAAGATAGCTGTCGCATTTCATCGTTGCATGCGCCAGTCCGGTAAAGATATAGCAAGGAATTTAAAAACTCCTGATAAAAATTAACTGTTATTTTGAACAGAAATATAGATATAACTAGAGAAAAGAAAGGGTGTTTTCATGTACGATATTTCCAAATGGAAACATGTATTTAAGCTTGATCCAAATAAGGAGTTAAGTGACGAACATTTAGAAATGATTTGTGAATCTGGAACGGATGCTGTTATTGTCGGCGGAAGTGATGGAGTTACAATTGATAACGTATTACACATGCTAGTTAGCATTCGTAGATATGCAGTTCCTTGTGTGTTAGAGGTTTCTGATTTGGAAGCAATTACACCGGGATTTGATTTTTATTACATCCCAAGTGTTTTAAATAGCCGAAAAGTAGAATGGGTAACAGGTGTTCATCATGAGGCATTGAAAGAATTTGGGGATATTATGGACTGGGACGAGATTTTCATGGAAGGGTATTGTGTTTTAAATCCAGAAGCGAAAGTAGCCCAGCTTACAGATGCAAAATGTGATTTAACAGAAGATGATGTTATTGCATATGCACGTTTAGCAGACAAGTTATTACATTTGCCTATATTCTATTTAGAATATAGCGGGACGTATGGAGATATTGAACTTGTTAAAAATGTAAAAGCAGAATTGAAGCAAGCTAAGCTATATTATGGCGGTGGTATTTCTAATGCAGAACAAGCGAAAGAAATGGCACAGTATGCTGATACAGTAGTTGTTGGAAATGTTATTTATGATGATATAAAAGCTGCGTTAAAAACAGTTAAAGCAGTAAAAGGAGAGTAGGTGCAGGCGCATATGAGTACGACAGATAGGTTATTAAATGGTTTAAATCCGCAGCAACAAAAAGCAGTACAAACAACAAATGGACCACTTCTATTAATGGCAGGCGCAGGTAGTGGGAAAACACGTGTGTTAACACACCGTATTGCGTATTTACTTGGTGAAAAAGGTGTGGCGCCATGGAATGTACTAGCAATTACATTTACAAATAAAGCTGCTCGTGAAATGCGTGAGCGTATTGATAAACTTGTTGGACCAGAGGCAGAAGATATTTGGATTTCTACGTTCCACTCTATGTGTGTACGTATTTTACGACGTGATATTGACCGCATTGGGATTAATCGTAACTTCACGATTTTAGATGCAGGTGATCAGTTAACTGTAGTAAAGAAAATTATGAAGGAGCGCAATATTGACCCGAAGAAGTTTGAGCCGCGCTCTATTTTAGCGGGTATTAGTAATGCGAAAAATGAACTGTTATCTGCAGATAAATATGCAAAAAAAATTACAATGGCTGATCCATATGAAAAATTAACGAGCGATGTATATACAGAATATCAAAAACGTCTTTTGAAAAATAACTCATTAGATTTTGATGATTTAATTATGACGACGATTCAGCTATTTGAACGTGTTCCAGAAGTACTAGAGTTCTATCAGCGTAAGTTCCAATATATTCACGTTGATGAGTATCAAGATACGAACAAAGCCCAGTACCTTCTTGTTAAACATTTGGCATCACGTTTTAAAAACCTTTGTGTTGTTGGTGATTCGGATCAGTCTATTTACCGCTGGCGCGGGGCTGACATTTCTAACATTTTGTCATTCGAAAAAGACTATGAGAATGCACAAGTTATTCTGTTAGAACAAAACTATCGTTCATCACAAAATATTTTAAATGCAGCTAATGCCGTAATTGAAAAAAATTCAAACCGTAAACCAAAGAAATTATGGACAGACAATCAAATTGGAAGCAAAATCTCGTATTATCGTGCTGCAACCGAAAAGGACGAAGCGTATTTTGTTGCGAAAAAAATTCGTGACGATATTCAAATGGGGAACCGAAAATATACTGATTTTGCAGTGTTATATCGTACAAATGCCCAGTCTCGTATGATTGAGGAGATTTTCCTAAAATCTAATATCCCTTACAAAATTGTCGGCGGTACTAAGTTCTATGATCGTAAAGAGATTAAAGACATTTTGGCGTACTTACGTTTAATTGGGAATCCAGATGATGAGATTAGTTTCGCGCGTATTATTAACATGCCAAAGCGCGGGATTGGTGCGACTTCTATCGATAAAATTATTAATTATGGTGTGCAAAACGGAATCTCATTAACTGCTGTATTTGATGAGATTGAGCATGTTGGTGTAAGTGCAAAAATAACAAAAGCAGTAAAAGAATTCGCAAGTTTATTACACAACTGGGTAAATATGCAAGAGTATTTATCTGTTACAGAATTAGTAGAAGAAGTTATTGAAAAGACAGGCTATCGCGATATGCTGAAAAATGAGCGTTCTTTAGAAGCAGAAGGTCGTTTAGAAAACTTAGACGAGTTTTTATCTGTTACACAAACATTTGAATCTCAAAGCGAAGATAAGAGCCTTGTTGCATTCTTAACAGACTTAGCTCTTGTTGCTGATATTGATCGTGTAGATGAAGATCCAACTGCTGGTGAAGAAGTTATTTTAATGACTATGCACTCAGCAAAAGGGTTAGAGTTCCCAGTTGTCTTTATTGTTGGCTTAGAGGAAGGGATATTCCCGCATACTCGTTCTCTTATGGAAGAGGATGAAATGCAAGAAGAGCGTCGTCTTGCCTATGTAGGTATTACTCGTGCAGAGGAAGAATTATATTTATCCAATGCGCAAATGCGTACTTTATTTGGTAGAACAAGTATGAATGCAGCATCCCGATTTATTACAGAAATCCCGGCAGAACTAGTAGAACCATTAAATGAAACAGCACCGAAGCGTGAAACTTCGTTTGGTGCAAAAGGAAGAACGACAAGCGCAACGACAACACGTTCTCGCTCAGCTTTCGTGCGTCCGGCTGTTAAGACGACAGGTGGCGAGCAAATTGGATGGGCAGTAGGCGATAAAGCTTCCCACCAAAAATGGGGAGTCGGTACAGTTGTAAGTGTGAAAGGTGAAGGTGATGCAAAGGAATTAGATATTGCGTTCCCAAGCCCAATTGGTGTTAAACGTTTATTAGCAAAATTTGCACCTGTGACGAAACAATAGGAAAGGACTGAGGATATGTCAAAAGAGATAACCAAAAAACGTATAGAAGAACTGCGTGATTTGTTAAATACATTTAACTATCAATATCACGTATTAGACAATCCTTCTGTTTCTGATGCGGAATATGACCGTGATATGCAGGAGCTTATGAAATTAGAAGCAGAGAACCCTGAATTTGTAACGGAAGACTCCCCCTCTATTCGAGTTGGGGGAGCTGTACTTGATATATTT
Source organism: Bacillus sp. JJ783 (assembly GCF_036963225.1). NCBI lineage: Bacteria > Bacillati > Bacillota > Bacilli > Caryophanales > Bacillaceae > Bacillus > Bacillus sp. JJ783. The sequence continues at coordinate 19,058 of NZ_JBALMG010000021.1, forward strand.
GAAAAGGTAACGCATAAATCACCGATGTTAAGTTTAGGTAACGCATTTAATGAAGGAGATTTGCGTGATTTTGACCGAAGAGTACGTCAAGGAATTGATGATACGAATGTAAGATATATATGCGAATTAAAAATTGACGGACTTGCTGTTTCACTTCATTATGAAAAAGGACGCTTTATTCAAGGTGCAACACGTGGTGATGGTGTAACGGGTGAAGATATTACCCAGAACTTGAAAACGATTAAAGCAATTCCACTTCGATTAAATGAAGAAGTAACGTTAGAAGCGCGAGGCGAGGCTTATATGCCGAAGCGTTCATTCGTTAAATTAAATGAGGAAAAAGAGCAAAATGGTGAAGATGTATTTGCGAATCCACGTAATGCGGCAGCAGGATCGATACGCCAACTTGATCCGAAAATTGCAGCGAAGCGTAACTTATCTATGTTTGTGTATGGTCTTGCTAATGTAGAAGAAAAAACAATTCCATCCCACAGTGAATCGCTGGATTTCTTAGGTGAGCTTGGATTTAAGACGAATCCAAATCGTCGTACATGTGAAACAATTGAAGATGTAATAGCGTATGTAGCAGAGTGGCAAGAAAAACGTCCGCATCTTGATTATGAGATTGATGGAATCGTTATAAAAGTAGACGATGTTGCTATTCAAGAAAGCTTAGGAACTACAGCAAAGAGTCCAAGATGGGCAATAGCTTATAAATTCCCAGCTGAAGAAGTTTTGACGAGATTAACAGGGATTGAATTAAGTGTCGGCCGCACAGGGGTTGTAACACCAACTGCGGAGCTCGAGCCAGTTAGAGTGGCTGGTACTATTGTTCGTCGTGCTTCTTTACATAACGAAGATTTAATTCGTGAAAAGGATATTCGAATTGGTGACTACGTTGTTGTGAAAAAGGCTGGAGATATCATTCCTGAAGTTGTGAACGTTATTTTTGATAAGCGTACTGGTGAGGAAGAAGAATATCATATGCCAACGCATTGTCCAGCATGTGAGAGTGAACTTGTTCGTTTAGAAGAAGAAGTAGCACTTCGATGTATAAATCCGACTTGTCCAGCTCAAATTCGTGAAGGATTAATCCATTTCGTTTCAAGAAATGCAATGAATATTGATGGACTTGGAGAACGTGTAATTACACAACTCTTTGATGCGGATTATATTCGTACGTTTGCTGATTTATATTCATTGACGAAAGAGCAATTATTACAACTAGAACGTTTCGGTGAAAAATCAGCAACAAATTTAGTACAAGCAATTGAGAATTCTAAGGAAAACTCATTAGAGCGATTATTATTCGGTCTTGGTATTCGCCACGTCGGTGCGAAAGCCGCACGTACATTTGCTGAGCATTTCGAAACGATGGATGAGCTTGTGAAAGCAACGGAAGAAGAACTAAAAACAATTAACGAGATTGGTGAAAAAATGGCTCAATCCGTTGTAACGTATTTCGATAATGAAGACGTATTAGAGCTATTACAACAATTTAAAGAGTATGGCGTGAACATGGCATACAAAGGTATAAAAGTTACTGATCTACAAAATGTTGAATCGTACTTTGCAGGAAAAACTGTCGTCTTAACAGGGAAATTAGAAGTTATGGGCCGCAGTGAAGCGAAGAAGAAGATTGAGGCATTAGGTGGAAAAGTAACAGGAAGTGTTAGTAAAAGTACGGATTTAGTTGTTGCTGGTGAAGCTGCTGGTTCGAAATTAGCGCAAGCAGAGAAGCACAATGTTGAAGTTTGGAATGAAGAGAGGTTCTTACAAGAGCTGAATAAGTAAGAGGTGCAAACTTACGATGAAAAAAATAGCGTTAGCGGTATTAAGTCTTAGCCTACTTGTAAGTGGGTGTAGCATGGGTTCCAACAAAGATGAAAAAGCAGTTGAGAAATCAGGGAAAGCGAAAGAACAAGCGGTTATCCCGAAATACTCCATTTCGGATGAATATTATAAGACAACGGTTCCGTTTGATCCAGGTAAGGCACGTGGTTTAGTTGTACAAGGTTTAAATAGTCGTTTAGATATAGATGAATTTGAAACAGGACTAATGCGCATTGCCAAGGAATCATTTAGTACGAAAGATTATTTCTTTAAAGGCGGAAAGGTTCTAGATGCTCAAACTATACAAATGCTTGTAAAAAGAAAGCGTACAGATGCTGAACAAAAAGAGCTAGAGGATAAGTTGAAAAAAGATGCAGTTAAATTTCCGAATATCGGACTGAATCCAGCCTTAAGTGAAGGTTCGGAGTCACTAGAAGTGAAAAATAAAAAAAATCCAATGTATATCTCAAATATTTTAGAGCATGATTACTACGTACAAAAAGGTGAGAACGATGTTGAACCTGATGGCATTGTAATTGGATTAGCGATGAATTCTATTCAATATTATGAGGAAGAGCATGGGTATCCACGTGAAGCTGCAATCCCAGATGAAAAAATGTTAGCTGAAGGGAAAAGAATGGCACAAGAAATCTTGAAAGTCATGCATCAAAAAAACGCTAACACAAAAAATGTTCCGATAACATTTGCAATTTATCGTCAAGGTCCAAAGTCTTCACTTGTGCCAGGGAATTTTGTTTCTTATGCTAAGGTAGAAAAAGGTAGTGAAACGGTTGAGGATTGGAAAGCAATCAATGAGAAATATTATTTGTTCCCGTCTGAACAAGCAAAAGCGGATAATAAACGTGAAGACCTTGCAAGGGTGTCAAACTTTAAAGCGAAGTTAAGTGAGTATTTCCAAGGTGATTATACAGCTGTTATCGGTACTGGAATGTATAGAGATGATGAATTAAAAGAAATGAAGCTCGATATTCCTGTCCAATTCAATGGGAAAGCTGAAGTAATTGGTTTTACACAATATGTAGCTGGACTTGTTATGGAATACTTCCCGAATTATATGAAAGTACAAGTAACAATTAAATCTGTAGAACGTCCAGAAGCAATTATTATACGTGAAGCGAAGCAAGATGAACCATTTGTGAAAATTTTAGATTAAAGATGAGAGCTGTCCATAAAGGAACAGCTTTTTTTTCTGAAAAATTTTGTTATAATTTTAAATGTTATAAATAAAGGGGTAAGGGGCAAAATCATGGAAGAACTAAGCTTTCAAGTCATTATTTTATTAATTGCATTCGGGTTTTTAGCTGCTTTTATTGATTCGGTTGTTGGAGGGGGAGGACTAATTTCGCTTCCTGCACTTATGTTTGTTGGTTTATCACCAGCTTCGGCAATCGCAACGAATAAATTAGCTGCAACGATGGGGACGCTTACGAGTACAATTTATTTTATTCGATCAGGCAAGGTGGATTTTCGGATTGTAGGAAAGTTAATCCCGTTAACTATTATTGGAGCAGTCGCAGGTGCTTTAGTAGTAAAGTTTATTCCGCCTGATATCTTGCGTCCACTAGTACTCGTAATGTTGGTTTTTATTGCTATTTTTATTATTGCAAAAAAAGATTGGGGAAGTGCATCTACCTATAAAAAGATGACAAAAGGAAAAACATTAATATTTTTCTTAGTTATTTTAATGATAGGGTTTTATGATGGTTTTTTTGGACCGGGGACAGGATCCTTTTTAATTTTTGCATTTTTATTAATTGGTTTGGATTTTATTCAAGCGGCAGCATCTGGAAAACTTTTGAACTTCGTTAGTAATATCGTATCTTTAATTACTTTTTTATTTTTAGATGTGATTCATTTTGAATACGGTATAATTATGGGATTATCAATGATTTTAGGTGCTTATTTTGGATCGAAGTTTGCAGTTCAAAAAGGTGTTGGATATGTAAGGACTTTATTTTTATTAGTTACTATTTTATTAATCGGGAAAAATGTTTTGGAATATACTCATATTTTTTAGATTCATACGTATGTATGAATCTCTTTTTTTTCATTATATTTTAAAAATTTATTAATTTTT
>NZ_JBALMG010000022.1:0-47394 GCF_036963225.1 Bacillus sp. JJ783
CGTATGTTACCATTTTTTGAATATTATTTTTATACTGGAAATGATTTCAAATCCATCGCGATTTCTGTATTAGAAAATAACTTTCTTGCTTCTTTCAGCAATTCCTTATATGTATCTCCTTGATAACGAGAACTAATATGAGTCAATATTAATCGCTTTACATTTGCATTTAATGCAATACGCGCAGCTTGTTCTGTTGTTGAATGGAAATAGTCATGTGCTTGCTGTTCATCTTCTGCCGCAAAAGTCGCTTCATGAACAAGTACGTCAGCATCTTGCGCAAGCTCTCTACTCGCTTCGCAATATCGTGTATCGCCTAAAATTGTAATAACCCTTCCTTTTTGAGGCGGGCCGATAAAATCTTTTCCATTTAACACTGTGCCATTCTCTAATTCAACTACTTCACCATCTTTTAAACGTTTAAAAACTGGACCAGGTTTCACACCCATTCCCAGCAACTTATCCACTAAAAGAGCTCCCTGTATATCTTTCTCTACAATTCGATATCCGAAACATTCGATTCCGTGTGATAACCTTTTTGTTTCTACACAGAACTCATTATCCTCAAACACAATACCTTCTTCCGTAATCTCAACGATTTCAAGTGGATATTTAACATGTGTCGTACTTACTAATAATGCTACTTCAATAAATTGTTTAATTCCTTTTGGGCCGTACACTGTTAACGGCGTCGTTCCTCCTTGAAAAGAACGGCTCCCTAATAAACCAGGCAAACCAAAAATATGATCTCCATGTAAATGAGTAATAAATATTTTTTCAATGCGTCTTGGGCGTACAGATGTATGTAAAATTTGATGCTGAGTCGCTTCACCACAGTCAAATAGCCACGTTTGCCCTCGTTCTTCTAACAATTGTAAGGCGATTGCTGAAACGTTCCTTCCTTTTGAAGGAACACCTGCACCAGTTCCTAAAAATACAAATTCCACTTTCCTTCCTCCAGCTCTTTATATAATCTATCTTTCATCTTACGGAATGTTATTTCAAATGGCAAATTGAATTTACATAGACAATCATCTAGACAACTATATAACACGAATATTCAAATAAAAAACTTAACAATCGTTCGTGTTTTGTAGTAATATAACTATATCACATATAAAGGGAGCGTTTTATTATGAAAGAAGTATTTCGTTTACAAACTGATTTTTCATCTTCATTTGATCGCTGGGTAAGTTCTTTCGTTTCTGATCACCCAGCACAACTAGAGTGGACGACTTTAAAAGAATTAATTCATGAATATACAACATCACATACAAATGAGACGTTACCAACATATATTTCTTCAGCTTTAACATATTACGCACAACGCGTTTCAACAACAAATAGCTCAGAGATTGTTATTTTTGAAAATCCTACAATCTCATAATCTATAATAAAAAGCACTGTAATCAGTGCTTTTTATTTATATCCATACTCGTTTGCTCTCCTTGTTTTTCAACTTGGTACGGGGCTGAAAAAGGATTTGACCGCTTCTACACATGGCTAGATCCTCTCTTCCATCTAAAAAAGAAGGGTTTAAATCTCTAAAACTTTCTACATAAACTTATTTTTTAATTTTTGCTGAAACGACTTTTCTTGCTTACGTAATAGTTGACTACCTCGCTGTAAAAGAGCTGTTCCGTATTTATCATTAATTTGATTAATAACAGCAAGTAACGGCTCTTCTTTCGCATCTTCTTCAAACGAAAACAAATCTAACTGTTTCACCGATTCTGTCTTCCACTCTAATTCAGTAGCTGTAACACCTAACAGACGAACAGAATCACCATCCCAGTGTTGCTTCCATAAACGGGATGCCGCTTGAAAAATAACCCGTTCTTCCCATATTGCATTTTTCAATTGTTTACTCCGTGTTACTGTGCGGCGATCATGGTATTTAATCATAATTTGAATGTTATAACTAACGAGAGTTCGTTTTTGTAGCCTTTTGCTTACTGATTTCGATAATCTTTCTAACATATCAAGTAATTCTTTTTCTTCGTCCATATCCTTTGAGAAAGTCATCGAATTTCCAACGCTTTTATGTTGTCCCATTTGATTCGGGTCAACTTCCCTGTCATCCATACCTTTTGCACGTTTTTGTAAATCAACACCATGCTTTCCAATTTTAGCGCGAATGATATGCTCGTCTCCTTTTGCTAACTGTTCAATTGTATGTATATGAATGTCTTTTAATTTTTCAGCTGTTTTCTCTCCGATTCCATGCATCTCTGCAACTGATCGTGGCCAAATGATTTCTGGGATATCACGTTTTCGAAGTACTGTAATACCAAGAGGTTTTTTCATATCTGAAGCAGTCTTTGCTAGGAAAAGATTTGGAGCGATTCCAATGCTACATGGAAGCTGTAGCTCTGTTAGTAACGCTTGTTGAATCATCTTCGCTATTTCAGGAGGCGAACCGAGCGCATAGCAATCTGTAATATCTAAATACCCTTCATCTATAGAAACTGGTTGTATTTTTTCTGTAAAACGGGAAAGAATTTGAAACATTTGAAATGAAGCTTCTCGATATAATGTAAAATTAGGATGCCTCACAACTAATTGCGGACATAATCTCTTTGCTTCCCATAGAGGCATCGTCGTACGTATTCCATTTTCTCTCGCCTCATAACTACATGTTATGATAATCCCTTTTCTCTCTTTTTCATTCCCCGCAATCGCTAATGGCTTTCCTTGTAATGATGGGTCATGAGCAATTTCAACAGATGCGAAAAAACAATTCATATCTACATGTAAAATAACACGTCCATTTTTCGGATACATTTCTCGCATACTACTCACCCCTCAAAGAACATTTGTTCCTTCATTATATCAAATTTCTTTAAAAGTTATACTAATTATTGGCTTTTCTCTATCTATTTTTTGCTATACTGTACGTAACAAATGGATATTATTGTAAAGGAGATGAATCGTTATGAAACAACATAATAAACTCAATTATGTATTTATTATTATTATAGTAATCCTTGCGATTAATTATTTGTTACTTCCCCTTTTTAACATTAACATTTACGCTTTAGGAATCTTCTCTCATTTCATACGTTTTACAACAACTTATGTACTTCCATGGGTCTTCTTATATTGGCTTATCCGCCTTGTGAAAGCACTTGAATCAAAATAAAAAAAGACGTGTAAACCATAATTGGTTCACACGTCTTTTTTACTTTATTACTTACTTCGCTACTTCTTCGATAATAGCTACAACTAATTCTGCTGTTTTCGCTAATTCTTCAACAGGAATTTTTTCATTTGTTGTATGAATTTCTTCATAACCAACTGCTAAGTTAACTGTTGGGATACCATGTCCTGCGATTACGTTCGCATCACTTCCGCCACCACTTTGGTGAAGAGAAGGCGTACGACCGATGTTTTCAGCTGCACGTTTCGCAACTTCTACAACGTGATCGCCAGCAGCAAACTTAAATCCTGGATACATAACGTTTACTTCAACGTCTGCATGACCACCCATTTCTTTTGCAGTTGTTTCAAATGCTTCTTTCATTTTTGCAACTTGCACTTCCATTTTCTCATTTATTAAAGAGCGAGCTTCTGCAAAGATTTGAACATGATCGCAAACGATATTTGTTTGTGTACCACCTTCAAAACGTCCAATATTTGCAGTTGTTTCAGAATCGATACGACCAAGTGGCATCTTTGCGATTGCTTTTGCTGCGATAGTAATTGCAGATATACCTTTTTCTGGTGCTACGCCAGCGTGAGCTGTTTTCCCACGAATAATCGCATTCACTTTCGCTTGTGTTGGCGCTGCAACTACAATTTCACCAACTTTTCCATCACTATCTAATGCATAACCATATTTTGCTGTAATACGCTCACGGTCTAACGCTTTTGCACCAATAAGACCAGATTCTTCTCCAACTGTAATAATAAATTCAATTTTACCATGAGGAATGTTTTTCTCTTTTAAGACACGAATCGCTTCAAACATAGATGCTAATCCAGCTTTGTCATCGGCTCCTAAAATTGTAGTACCATCTGATACGATATATCCATCTTTAATAGAAGGCTTAATTCCATTACCAGGAACTACTGTATCCATATGAGAAGTGAAATAAATTGTATCAACACCGTCTTTTGTTGCTGGTAAAGTACAAATTAAGTTACCTGCACCATGACCAGTCACACCCATCGTGTCATCCTCAAATACTTCTACACCTAAAGCAGTAAATTTCTCTGTTAACACTTTGCAAATTTCTGCTTCAAATTTTGTTTCAGAATCTACTTGTACTAACTCCATAAATTCATTTACTAAACGTTCTTGATTAATCATAAGACTGCGCCTCCTGCACTACCATTATGTATGTAACAACATTAATTATAACAGAATTTCGCAAAAGTTTCGAAATACAAGACAAAAAACAGATGGTTAACACATCTAGATACCCATCTGCCTTCTATTACTCGTTTAACAATACCCAGCGCATATGATCTTCCCAGATGCCATTTACCATTAGCATTTTTCGAGATACACCTTCATATTGAAATCCTATCTTCGTCACTACTTGTATAGATGCTAAATTTCGTGGCATAACTGGTGCTTCTATACGATGTAAATGAAATTCTTCAAATGTAACTTGAATTGCTTTTCTAAGCGCTTCTGTTGTGTAACCTTTATTCAATTCTTCCTTATCTAATTTATAGCCAAGTACACAAGATTGATAAATTCCGCGAACAATTAGATTAAATGAAATACATCCAATAATTTTTGTATCATCACCCTTTTTAAAAATCCAAAGCCTGATTATCTTACCTTCCGCGAACTCTTTTCTATCCTTTTGTAACTTTTTCTTTTGATAATCTAACGTGAAAAAACCCTCCGGTCTATACTCTTCCCACGCTTTTAAAAATTCACGATTTTTGTCGTAATATTGAAGAACTTTTTCCGCATACGACTCATCAATTTCTCTTAAATGTAAACGATCTGTTTCGTATATTTTCATCATCGTATCTCCATTCTTCATGCTTGCATAACAAAAAACTAGTACTCTACCTTTTAATATATTCTCTACACACGCACAAATTTCCTGTTCTACTTTACACACACTTCTCGAAATTTGTCATTTCTCTCCCCTTGTCCACAAATCCATTTCTAGTTACAATAAATTTGTACTGATTTGCAAGGAGGTTTAACGATGCATAAAAAAGCTCAAAAAATTATGGTTTATATAATGCTAATTTCTATGCTTGTAACAACATTACTTACTGGCGCAAGTATGTTTTGGTAAAAAGGACGATTCACTCGTCCTTTTTTTACTGCTTACACATACAAAATAGACCATCTCGAAATCGAGATAGTCTATCTTGTATTAAACATTTATTATTTTATATATATTACAATTGCTACAATGCTAAAGGAAAAGGCCATTACAAGTGCTATTACAAAACTTGTATATTGTTTCTGCTGAAATGCCCCAATAACAAAAGTAAGATTGAGTAATGCCATAAATACAATCGCTACAACGTAAGAGCATATATTAAAAGTTGCCAATATGAATGTAATAACAAATAGAAAACCAACACAAAACTGCATGTAAGAAATTTTTGGATTTAAATACATATGAGCAACCCCTTTACTCAATTATCTTTATATATTCTCATTAACGCATGGTTATGTACACATGTCAAGACAACTTATAGAAAAGAAAAAAGCCAACCGTTTCGTTGACTTTTCCAAATGCTATGGCCCCTTTTTCCTTTGCCAATTGCTGAAATGATTTTTTCGATTTCACAATCGATACTTTCGTTCCAAGTGGAATACGATCAAACAAATATTCCACATCATGTTTCTTCATTCTTATACACCCTTGCGAAATATATTTTCCAATTGAACTAGGCTGGTTTGTCCCGTGTATCCCATACTTACTTCCATCCGTTCCTCTTGCATTAAATCCCATCCACCTCGATCCAAGTGGATTTTTTGGAGAGCCCCCAGGAATATCCTTCGCAATATAATATGGATCCTTCGCCTTCAATACAATGTCAAAGGTTCCTTCTGGGGTTAATTCATTTGTTTTCCCTGTCGCTACTGGAAAAACCTTTTGGATCTTTCCATCATCAATGTAAGCTAGTTTATTCGTTGCTTTATTTACAATTATAAAAGGATCTCCAGCACGTGGGTTATCACCAAGAGGCCAGATTGGTGATAAAGAAAGACATAATAATAAAGAAAGAAGATACGGCATACATAATTCCTACCTTCTAAATAAGTTCTTTTATATTATCCTTTCCCTTAAAACGACTTTTAATGAGTAAATATTGCTCCATTTCATACACAAGTTGAACAAGTTTCGCACGTATCTCAAATTCTTCTCGCGAGACTGGTAAAGGCATTTCTCTAAATACTTCTCGCATTTCTTGAAGTTGTCTTAACGAAATGACCCCTGTACTTTCAGGACGAATAGAATTCCCTATATTTTCAATTACGTCTGCAATCATATCCGCTTGTTCATACGTCCAAGATAGTGATGCAGCTAATGGTATCATTCGCTCCAAAATTTCAAATTGTTGCATACGCATATCAAAATACCGATAATAATAGTCATCTTCACGCATAAATTCATTCTCAAGTTTTTTAAATGATAAATCTTTTGCTTCTTTCAGCATCATTTCTGTTTCAATTAATTCGGCCCCACTCCAATTACTATCTCGATTTCGTAAATAAACGACCATTTCAAACAAAATCGTTCTGAAATGGTCTTCTATTTTCCCTTGATACTCTTTCAGTTTATTCTCACTGCTTGGCATGTACATGTTTACTAATAAAGCGACACTAATTCCAATCGTTAATATAGCAATTTCATTACCAACTATAGACCATGTAATTTGCTTTAATGAATACAGATGCATAACGATAACCGAACTCGTGACAATGCCTTCTTGAATTTTGCACATAACTGCAGTCGGAATAAAGGTAAGCAGTAATACGCTAATCGCAAGTGGTGTATAACCAATCGTTTCAAAAATACAAAACGCAAATACCATCGATAATACACAAGCTAAAAAACGGTGCAACGATACTTGAACGGATTTTCGTTTCGTATTTTGCACGCATAAAATGACTAAAATACCAGCTGAACTATAAAATTCTAATCCTAATAACTGAGCAATAAAAACTGCCGCTCCCGTTCCAAGCGCTGTTTTCACCGTTCTATATCCAATTTTAAACATATCATTACTCCTATATGTATAAATGTATTTAAAAATAGTATAAAAAAAGGATGACGCAATGTCATCCTTTTCTACCTATTATTCACGTACCCTTCACATATTACAATATCTTTTGCAAAAATTCTTTTGCACGGTCACTTTTTGGTGCTGTAAAAAACTCTTCCGGATTACTATCTTCTACGAGCTTTCCACCATCTAAAAAGAGAACACGGTCTGCTACTTCTTTTGCAAATCCCATTTCATGTGTAACGATTGCCATCGTCATTCCTGTCGTAACTAATGATTTCATAACTTCTAACACTTCTTTCACCATTTCTGGATCTAACGCAGAGGTCGGTTCATCAAACAACATAACTTCCGGTTCCATCGCTAACGCTCTTGCAATTGCTACACGCTGCTTTTGTCCACCTGAAAGGCGATTTGGATATGCATCTTTCTTATCTAATAACCCCACTTTTTCTAGAAGTTTCTCAGCTTTTTTTTCAGCCTCTTGCTTCGTTACTCCTTTTACATTGATAGGAGCATACGTAATATTTTCTAATACAGTCATATGAGGGAATAAGTGAAAATGTTGAAATACCATTCCGACATTTTCACGAACGTGCATAATATTTGTCTTCGGATTCGTTACTTCTTCCGTTCCAATCCAAATGTGACCAGCTGTCGCTGCTTCTAGTACATTCATACAGCGTAAAAATGTTGACTTTCCAGATCCAGACGGTCCGATAATTGCAACAACTTCTCCTTTTTCAATCGTTGTTGTAATTCCTTTTAATACTTCATTTTTTCCAAATGATTTATGAAGGTTGTCAATTTTAATCACTTTTCTTCATTCTCCCTTCAATTGCCTTCCCGATTAATGTAAGAATAATTACTAATATATAATAAATAAGTCCAACAAACAGTAATGGCTCAAGATATTTAAATGTTTCACCGCCTACAATATAAGCACGGCGCATTAAATCAGTCGCTCCTATTACAGTTACTACAGCCGACTCTTTCGTAAGTGTCGCAAACTCATTCACAAGCGCTGGTAATATATTTTTTAAAGCTTGAGGAAAAATAATATTTCTCATCATTTTACTGTACGGAATACCTAAAGCCATTGCTGCTTCTGTTTGCCCTTTATCGACTGCTTGAATGCCCGCACGAATCACTTCTGACATATATGCACCTGAGTTTAAGCTAAATGCAAGTACAGCTGCTAAAAAGGCTGGTATCTCATATCCAATCATTTGCGGAACACCGAAATAAATAATCATTAATTGCAATACAAGCGGTGTGCCACGAAATATTGACGTATAAATATCTGCTGCAATATTTAATACTCGTATTCTAGCAATTTTGCAAAGCGCTAATAGCGTTCCTAAAATAAATCCTACCACAGCTGATGCAGCTACAATTTTCAATGTAACTTCTAATCCCTTTAATATATATGGTATTGAAGGCGTAATTGCCGAAAAATCTAGATTCATCCTTTTCATTCCCCTCACAGAAAAGTGAAAGGCAGCTTATTTTCCGCTGCCAAACCATTTCTTCACTAATTTATCCATTTCTCCATTTTCTTGCATTTTCTTAATTACTTTATTAAATTCTTCTGTTTTATCACTGTTTTTCGGAAGAGCAATTGCTGCACCTACTTCTTCTGGTGCTTCTTGAATTTCAATTCCTTGTAGTTCTTTCATTTTTTCTAAATAATTTTTTGCAACTGTGTCTTCTATAATTGCAGCGTCAAAACGACCAGCTTTAATTTCTTGTACGATTTCTGGTATACGGTCACGTCCCTCAGTTTTGAAATCGACTTGTTTTTTAAATTCTTCTGCTTTTTCTTCTTGGATTGATCCTGTTTGTACTCCTACTTTTTTACCTTTTAAATCTTCTAATGATTTAATATTAGAGCCCTTTTTTGAAACAATCATATTTTTAGCAACAAAATAAATATCTGTGAAATCAGCATTATTTTTACGCTCTGCAGTTGGCGTCATACCTGCCATAACGAAATCAACTTTTCCTGAGCTAAGAGATGCTAATAATCCTCCAAAATCCATATCTTTCACTTTCACTTCATACCCAAGTTCTTTTCCGATATATTTTGCAATATCAACATCAAAGCCGATAATTTCATCACTTTTTGAAGCTTCCACGTATTCATACGGTTTATAGTCTGCTGAAGTCCCCATAACGAGTACTTTTTTATTCTCACTCTTCGTCTTTTCTTCCCCATTACTACAAGCACTGAACATACTTACAATTAAAATAAGTGCAAATGATATTGATAATAACTTCTTCATCTTTCTTCCCCCTAATGATGTATATTTAAAAGTTAAATAGAATATTTATTCGATGTTTGTATTGTATCAACACTTTCATTTTTATGCAACATTTAAAATAAAAATAAACACAAAAACATTATTAAGTTCGTTTCCGTTGCATAAAATCATGTATAAAATAACACATCTATGCATGTCCAATCATTATAAAAAATAAATAAAAAAGCGGTACGTCCACTTGTTCCTGAACGTACCGCTTTTTCTCTTCCTTATAGTTCTTCGCAATTATCTTCGAAGTAAGATTGTAGTTTTGCAATTACTTGCATTGGTTCATGACCTTCAATTTCATGACGTTCTACCATCGTTACAATTTTTCCATCTTTCAATAAAGCAAATGATGGAGATGAAGGTGGATATCCTTCAAAATATTCACGAGCTCTTGCTGTTGCTTCTTTATCTTGACCCGCAAATACCGTTACAAGGTGGTTAGGGCGTTTATCATAATGTACGGAATGTGCAGCAGCAGGGCGAGCAATACCGCCTGCACAGCCACATACAGAGTTTACCATTACAAGTGTTGTACCATTTCTTTTAAATGCTTCTTCGACTGCTTCTGGTGTCGTCAATTCTGTATATCCCGCAGAAACGATCTCTTCACGCGCTTGACGGACAACATCATTCATAAAAAAGTTAAAGTTAATCAATCTTTTCCCTCCTCTAATTCTACCTATTTGTATCTTACCAGTTAATGTTTAGAGAATACAAGTAAGTTTACTTGTATTTGAGCGTAGAAAAGGTGTTAGAGCTCTTGCTCTAACACCTTTTCTTAATGACCTCGATGTTTTTGCTTTGCCTTTTGTACTTTTATTAAACGTCTTCTTTGCTTTTCAGCTTCTCGTTTCTCTTTAGATTGCACTCGCTTTTCTTGTTTATGCAACTCGTAAGATAAACTAATTGCCTCTTGCGCTTTTGTATAACGTTTTTCATTTACTTCTTTGGCCGATTGCCGTATGATACGCTTACTATTTTTCGGGCGCTGTTTTTCTTTAATCTCCACACCAAATCTTGCAAAGTGCTGGAAATACGCTAACATTGGACCATTTACAAATATAAGTACTTCTTCATCTGATGGTTCCGTCCCAAAAATATACTTTGCTCCAAACAACTTCCCTTTTTCTTTGCGAGTAATAATTCCCACAAAAAATTGACCATCATGATATACTGTCAACTCCATTGACAGCCCCTCCTTAAAAAAATTAGAAATACTGGACATCCCGGAGGGGAAGGTTACTGACATAAAATCATGCGTCTGGACTACCAACCAGATCTGTGTTTTTGTATTTCTTCCACTACTATTATATCTTTTTTTCCATAATTTTCATATATTCCACAATCATTTTTTTATGCGATCCTACAATATAATCAGGTAGCTCTGTTACCGGGAAGAATTTAAGCTGAACCGCTTCTTCTTTATTCATAACAAACTTCCCTTCGTATTCATCGGTATAATAGGCTGTCGTTACGGATTGAAACTCATCACCGTTTGTTAATTTTGTAAAGTAGTTCGCTCCAGAAAATACATTGATTAATCGGAGGTTCTTTACTTCTATTCCTGTCTCTTCATATACTTCACGGTAAGCTGTTTCTTCTGGTGATTCACCAAGCTCCATTAGCCCGCCAGGCAACCCCCATTTTCCGTACGGCTCTGTTCGCTGTTGTAATAAAACATAACCATTTTCATTTATAACGAGTACAACAGCACCAACTAAAATTAAAGGGCGATGACCAACTACTTTTCGTAACTCCTCTACATATCCCATGGAAACACCTCCCATTTTTCCGTTGTTCACACTATTGTATCATATGTATGAAACGACAAAATGCGTATATTTTTCATTTTTTTAACAAAACATTTATTTTATGCGCTTCATCAACTGTAGCTAACATAATGGATTCGATTTCTGCACTCTTCTCTAAACACTCTTTCGCCCACTCTTCTGTTTTTCCTAATAAAGCGAGAACATCTTGCTGAATTCTTCCATCTTTCACTAATATAAAAGCAACTGGATATTTTTTCCCCGCCACTTTAAGATCAAGCCGAGAAACTGCTTCATATTCTGGATACTGAAATATAGAAACAACACCACTCGCTTCCCACAATGCTAATTTAATCGTTTTAATATCGCTCACATTTTGTACGCGAAGTTCCGAAAATAAATACTCCACCGTAATTCTCGCTTTTTTTAAGTTACTAAAATCAATGGAACCATTATGTATAAGAATAATAGGTGCAGGCTCTAAAAAACGTCTCCACCTATCCCATTTCAACATTAAAACAGAGCTTATTATATGAAGTACAACGAGTATGAACGTTGTAATCATCGAACCGAGTAATCCAACCTTTTCATCTGATAATGCGTTAGAAATATTCCCCCCTAATAATAACACTAGTACAACGTCTAAAAATCTTAGTTGCGCAATAGACCTTTGCCCCATCGCTTTCGCAACAAGAATTAAAAATATATAAGCTATAATCGCTCGGATAACCCATTCGCCATTAGAAAGATGCCGTGCTCCTTCAAAAATATGCATAACTTTGCACTCCTTAAACGTCGCAAACTACAATTCTGTCTTAGTTTGCAACGTTTAAGGGCATATATGTAAAAAAGCTGATTCGTTTAAAAACGAGTCAGCTTTTTTTTACTTAACTGAAAACATATATTTTTTATACGTTTTCCGTACCGATAATATGAGCCCCATCATAATCATATTCGAGAATAAGGAACTTCCCCCATATGATAAGAAAGGTAACGCGATACCTTTTACAGGCATTAATCCAACGATCATACCAATATTTTGGAATATTTGAACCGTTAGTATTCCTATTGATCCAGCACATAATAATGTACCAAATAAATTATCAGCAGAATAACCGATAATAATTGTTCGATAAAGTAGTAACAGGAACAAGAACACAACTAGTGCTGCTACTATAAATCCGCCTTCTTCAGCAATTGTAGCGAAAATAAAGTCCGTGTGTTTCTCCGGAATATAGACGCTCCCTTCACCGTACCCTTTACCTTCCATACCTCCACTACCTACAGCTAAAATCGATTGCTGCGTTTGATAGCCTTCATTTGCATTTTCAAATGGATCTAGCCAACCTATAATACGTGATTGTTGGTGAGGTTTTAACAGAGTAACTAATTTATTAAAGAAGAAATCTGGATATTTTACAAATATAAATATTAATGTAGACAATATGGTCACCGGAATGACTGTACATATCGCAATTAATTTCTTTTGAATTCCTGACATAAATAAAATACATGCGATAGCTGCTGCATATAAGAACACCATTCCTGTGTCTGGTTGGCTATATACAACGGCCATAGGTGGAAGAGATACTAACATAATTTTCCCGACTAATTTCAAATCAGTTTGGAATGTCCGGGCCATATACTGAGCATTATGTTTCACCGCTAAACTGGCTATTATGAGAAGCAATGAAATTTTGAAAAACTCCGATGGCTGAATTTGTCCAGCTACTGGAAAAACAAACCATCTTTTTGCACCTAATTTTTCAGGTGTAAAACTGGAAACCGGTAGTATTTTCAAAAGAATAAGTGAACCAAACCCAGCGATATAAAGTGGCCAAGACAATTTTTGCCATTGATCTAAGTCGATGCTTGCAACAAGAAGTAACAATACAACCCCAATTATGTAGTTAACTCCCTGCTTCATAGCAAAGTTTGCATCTCCATACTGTCCGGTTTGCTGACTGCTATATATAGCAGCTATACTCGTAACACATAGTGCACACAAAATTAAAATTAATTTTACATCTAAACTTTTTAGAAACTCGGTACTTCTTTTCATGACATCCTCCTGAAACATTGTTACAGCAAAATAAAAAACCAGGAGTCAACATTCTTCATGTTTTGACGACTGATTACACATTATCTATAAAACACTTATATAGAATAACTCTCTTTTTCATACAATACAATATATTATACTACAGTTTCATCAGTAAGATTTGCCAAAAAATTATTCTTTTTTTATTTTATATCTATATACCATATATCAGCAATGTATTTTCGCAAATTCCTAATACATGATCATTCATTGTAAGATTACTGGGAAAGGTTTGTACATATAGTAGGATACAAATGAAGAAATGAAATGATAAAAAGCTCGCAAACGCGAGCTTTTTATTAATATACAGATGTATTGTTCTCTGACGTATTTTCTAAAATTTCTTTTACACGTCCTAAGAATTTACCACAAATTAAACCATCAAGTACACGGTGATCAAGTGATAAACATAAGTTAACCATGTCACGAGCACCGAACATACCATTATCCATAATTACTGGGCGTTTTACAATTGATTCAACTTGTAAAATAGCCGCTTGTGGGTAATTAATAATACCCATAGATTGAACAGAACCGAATGATCCTGTGTTATTAATTGTAAATGTTCCGCCTTGCATTTCATCAGCTTTTAATGATTTCGTGCGTACTTTTCCTGCAAGTTCTGTAATTTCGCGAGCGATACCTTTAATTGTTTTCTCGTCCGCGTGCTTAATTACTGGTACAAATAGTTCTTCCTCTGTTGCAACAGCGATAGAAAGGTTAATGTCTTTCTTCTGAACGATTTTATCGCCAGCCCACATTGAGTTAATTTGAGGATATTCTTTTAGCGCTTGTGCTACTGCTTTTACGAAGAAAGCAAAGAACGTTAAGTTAAAGCCTTCACGCTTTTTGAAATCGCCTTTAATTGAGTTACGGTATGATACAAGGTTTGTCACATCTACTTCAATCATCATCCAAGCATGAGGTGCCTCGTGTTTACTGCGTAACATATTTGCTGCAATTGCTTTACGCACACCTGTTACCGGAATCTCGATATCTCCAGGCATTGTCGGCACAGAAACTGGTTTTGCAGCTTCTACTTTTTGCGCTACCGGTGCTACTGCCACTGATTTTGGTGCTTCTGGGCGCTCTGCTACTGCAACAACTGCCTCTTTCTTCGCACCTGCTTGCGGAATATTTCCAGATTCCACTAGCTTTAAAATATCTTTACGAGTAATACGGCCATTTGCCCCCGTACCTTCTACTAAATCTAAATCAACGTTATGCTCACCCGCAAGTTTTAACACAGCTGGTGAAAAACGTGGTTTTCCATCAGTTGGTTGTTTTGCTTTCGGTGCTTTTTCAGGCGTAGTTACTTCTGCCTTTGGTTCTTCTTTCGTTTTTTCCTCTACAGTTGTTGCTGCTACTTCATCTGCGCCTTCTACTTGAATGACACAAACAACTTCACCTACAGCTAACGTTTCACCTTCGCCAGCTATTAACTCTTTCACAATACCAGTGAAAGAAGATGGTACTTCGGCATTTACTTTATCAGTCATTACTTCTGCAAGTGGATCATACTTGTTTACGTGATCGCCAACATTAACGAGCCATTTACTAATTGTACCCTCTGTAACGCTCTCCCCGAGCTGAGGCATTGTGATATTTTCTACAGCCATGTATAGTCCCCCCGATTAAAATTCCGCAAGTTCACGCATTGCTTTTTCAACTTTATCTGGATTTACCATAAAGAATTTTTCCATTGTTGGTGCATATGGCATTGCCGGAACGTCTGGGCCTGCAAGACGTGCGATTGGCGCATCTAAATCAAACAGACAATTTTCAGCAATAATTGCTGCCACTTCACTTATGATACTTCCTTCTTTATTGTCTTCTGTTACAAGAAGAACTTTACCTGTTTTAGAAGCTGCTTCAATAATCGCTTCTTTATCTAACGGATACACAGTACGTAAATCAAGAATGTGTGCAGAAATGCCATCTTGTGCTAATTTCTCAGCTGCTTGAAGAGCAAAGTGAACACATAATCCGTAAGTAATAACAGTAATATCATCACCTTCACGTTTTACATCTGCTTTTCCGATTGGTAATACGTAATCATCTTCTGGCACTTCACCTTTAATTAAGCGATATGCACGTTTATGTTCTAAGAATAATACTGGATCTTCATCACGAATTGCTGCTTTTAATAAGCCTTTTGCATCATATGGTGTAGAAGGGATAACAATTTTTAAACCTGGTTGGTTTGCAAACATCGCTTCTACAGATTGTGAATGATACAATGCACCGTGAACACCCCCGCCAAATGGCGCACGAATTGTAACTGGACAAGTCCAATCGTTGTTAGAACGATAACGAATTTTTGCTGCCTCAGAAACAATTTGGTTTACTGCTGGCATGATGAAATCAGCAAACTGCATTTCAGCGATTGGGCGCATACCATACATTGCCGCACCAATTGCTACCCCAGCAATTGCAGATTCTGCAAGCGGTGCATCAAGTGCACGATCTTCACCAAATTGATCATATAAACCGTGTGTCGCTTTAAACACGCCACCTTTTTTACCAACATCTTCTCCTAAAACGAATACTTTCTCATCGCGTTCCATTTCTTCGCGCATTGCTAATGTAATAGCATCAATATAAGACATTACAGCCATGAAACGTTCCCCCCTATTCTGCGTATACGTGCTTCAATGCATCTTCAGGTGCTGCATACGGAGCATTTTCTGCATATTCTGTTGCTTCATTTACGATATGCATAATTTCATCTAACATTTGTTTTTCAAATTCCTCAGTTAACACGCCAACTTCTTTTAAATAAGCTGCAAATGTTATAATTGAATCTTTTTTCTTCGCTTCTTCTACTTCTTCTTTATCACGGTAAACACGATCATCGTCGTCACTAGAATGTGCTGTTAAACGATATGATACTGTTTCAATTAAAGTTGGGCCTTCACCACGACGACCGCGGTCTGCTGCTTCTTTAACAGCTTTATATACTGCAAGCGGATCGTTTCCGTCTATTGTATACCCAGGCATACCGTAACCAATTGCACGATCTGATACGTTTTTACATGCTAATTGTTTTTCAACCGGAATAGAGATTGCATATTTATTATTTTCACACATGAAAATAACAGGTAGTTTGTGTACACCAGCAAAGTTTGCACCTTCATGGAAATCACCTTGGTTTGAAGAGCCTTCTCCGAATGTAACGAACGTTACTAAATCTTTCTTCTCCATTTTTCCAGCTAGTGCAATACCAACTGCATGTGGTACTTGTGTTGTTACTGGAGATGAACCTGTCACAATACGATTTTTCTTTTGACCGAAGTGACCAGGCATTTGACGACCACCAGAGTTTGGATCTCCAGCTTTCGCGAAAGCAGATAACATAAGTTCTTTTGCTGTCATACCAAACGCTAATACAACACCCATATCACGGTAGTATGGTAATGCATAATCTTTCTCTCTATCAAGAGCGAACGCTGCTCCAACTTGCGCAGCCTCTTGTCCTTGACAAGAAATTACGAATGGAATTTTACCTGCACGGTTTAATAACCACATACGTTCGTCGATTTTACGTGCAAGTAACATCGTACGGAACATTTCTAATACTTGCTCATCACTTAAACCAAACTCTTCATGGCGCTTTTCTTTTACTTCTGCCATTTTTCATAACCTCCTAAATCCACATTTTTATGCGTGTAACGCTCTTCCATCTACAGCTAATGCAGCTTCACCAATCGCCTCAGATAATGATGGATGCGGATGAATTGTATGTGCTACTTCCCAAGGTGTTGCATCAAGTACTCTTGCAAGACCCGCTTCAGAAATCATATCTGTTACGTGTGGTCCGATCATATGAACACCAAGAATGTCATTTGTTTCTTCATCAACTACAAGTTTTACAAAACCGTCTGATTCTCCGTATACAAGTGCCTTTCCGATTGCACGGAATGAGAATTTACCTACTTTTAACTTATAGCCTTTTTCTTTCGCTTCTCGTTCTGTTAAACCAACAGAAGCAACTTCTGGACTGCTATATACGCATTTCGATACCATAGAATAATCAATTGGTGTAACTTCTTTACCAGCAATATGTTCTACAGCAACAATTCCTTCATGCGAAGCAACGTGAGCAAGTTGTAGGCCACCGATTACATCTCCAATTGCGTAAATATGAGATTCCTTCGTTTGATAAAACTCATTTGTTTGAATGTATCCTTTTTCCACAACAATATCTGTATTCTCTAAGCCCATATTTTGCGTATTCGCTTGTCTTCCTACAGATACAAGCATTTTTTCTGCTTTAAATGCTTTATTCTCACCGTTATGTTCAGCTTGAATTGTTACTCCATTATCTTTTACCAATGTTTCTGGTAATACTTTTGCACCAGTTACCACTTTAATACCTTTTTTCTTGAATAGACGCTGCATTTCTTTTGAAACGTCATTATCCTCTAGTGGTAATATGTTTTTCGCATACTCTAATACTGTAACTTCTACACCGAAGTCAGCAAGCATAGATGCCCACTCAATACCAATTACACCGCCACCAACAATAATGATCGAACTAGGAAGCGTTTCCATTTTTAGGGCATGATCCGAAGACATTACATACTCTCCGTCTAACTCTAATCCTGGTAATGAATTTGGACGAGAACCTGTTGCAACAAGTACATTTTTTGGAATTAACATTTCATTCTCTTCTCCACTTGCAAGTTCAACTGAAATTGTACCTGGCATTGGAGAGAAAATAGATGGGCCAAGAATACGGCCAATACCTTCAAACACATCAATTTTACCTTGTTTCATTAAATGCTGAACGCCTTTATGAAGCTGCGTTACAATCTTCTCTTTACGCTCTTGTACTTTAGCAAAGTTTAGTTCTACATTACTTGCAATAACTCCGAACTCTTCTCCTTTTTTAGCAGTTGCGTATACTTCCGCACTACGTAAAAGAGCTTTACTAGGAATACATCCTTTGTGTAAACAAGTACCACCAAGATTTTCTTTTTCAACAAGTGCAGTTTTTAACCCTAGTTGTGATGCACGAATAGCAGCAACATATCCACCAGTACCGCCGCCAACGATGACTAAATCATATTCTCTTGCCATTATCTCAACCCCTAGCTACTGTTTGTTTTTCTCGTACAACATATTCTTTTGGAGCTTCTTCTTCACGTAATACACGAAGTGCTCCTTCTGCTAACGCTTGTAATTCATCTTCTCCTGGATGTACGATAACATCTGCAATCCAGTGAACACGTTCTTTTATTTCATCGACAAGAATTTTACTGTACGCAAGTCCACCAGTTAATACGATTGCATCGATTTTCCCGTGAAGTACAGCACTAGCTCCGCCAATCTCTTTTGCAACTTGATATGCCATTGCTTTATAAATAAGAGTTGCTTCAGGATCACCTTTTTCAACCATTTGTTCTACTTTAATTGCATCGTTTGTACCGATAAGACTTACAAGTCCACCTTGTCCGACAAGTTTTTTGACCATTTCGTCTCGGTAATACTCACCAGAGAAACACATTTCAACTAATTGCCCTACTGGTACTGTACCAGCACGCTCTGGACTAAATGGTCCTTCTCCGTTTAAGCCATTATTAACATCGATAACTTTTCCTTTTTTATGAGCACCAACTGTAATACCGCCGCCCATATGTGTAACTAATAAATTTAAATCCTCATATTTGTGATTTAATTCATCTGCTACTTTACGAGCAACCGCTTTTTGGTTTAATGCATGGAAAATACTTTTACGTTCCATACCAGCAATACCGCTAATACGAGCAATCGGTTCCATTTCATCTACAACGACAGGATCCACAATGAATGCAGGAATATTTAATCCAGAAGCGATTTCATAAGCTAGAATGCCTCCGAGATTTGAAGCGTGATGACCGCTAAACCCATTTTTTAAATCTTCTAACATCGCATTGTTTACTGTATACGTACCGCCTTCGATTGGACGAAGTAATCCACCACGCCCACAAACAGCGTTTAATTTTGAAATGTTAATACCATGAGAATGTAGAACTTCTAAAATCGTTTCTTTTCGAAACTCATATTGGTCGATAATTCGCTTATATTTCCCAATCTGTTCTACGTCATGACGAATAGTTTCTTCTAGAACGGGTCTTTCATTATCAAAAACACCAATTTTTGTGGATGTACTACCTGGGTTAATAACAAGAATTCGATTTACAGACAATGTTGCTACCTCCACTAATAAATTCAAAAGGAAGTGGGAACCTCATAAGAGGTAACCACACCTTTTGTAAAAGTTATATATGAATGATTAGCGACGGCTAATAATATCGTGACCGTTGCGTAAGTATGTGCTACGAGTGTTTTTCAAGCTTGCAATGCGCTCTTCAGCTAGACGATCCGCTGCTACATAAGTTGCTATGCCATCGCGTTTTGAAATTTCGATTACTTTTGCAATTGTGTCATAAATTGACTCAACACGTTTTAGTGCACGTTCTCTATTGTATCCATATAATTCGTCTGCTACGTTAATTACGCCACCTGCATTAATTACATAGTCTGGTGCGTATACAATACCCATTTCATGAATGATGTCGCCGTGACGATCTTCTTTTAATTGGTTATTTGCAGAACCCGCAATTACTTTTGCTTTAAGTTGTGGAATAGTTTCATCATTAACTGTTGCGCCTAATGCACATGGTGCGTAAATATCACATTCAACACCGTAAATTTCATTTGGCTCAACTGCTGTTGCACCGAATTCTTCTACTGCACGTTGTACAGCTTCTTTATTAATATCTGTAACGATTAATTTCGCTCCTTCAGCGTGTAAATGTTTGCATAGGTGATATGCTACGTTACCAACGCCTTGAATAGAAATTACTTTTCCTTCTAGATTATCTGTACCAAATGCTTCTTTTGCAGCTGCTTTCATACCACGGTAAACACCGTATGCAGTTACTGGAGATGGGTTACCAGAAGAACCGAATGATGGTGAAATCCCTGTTACAAAATCAGTTTCTTCATGGATAATATCCATATCATCTACTGTTGTACCAACATCTTCAGCTGTAATGTAACGTCCGTTTAGTCCTTGAATGTAGCGTCCTAATGCACGGAACATCGCTTCGCTTTTATCTTTACGTGGATCACCGATAATTACTGTTTTTGCACCACCTAAGTTTAAACCAGCTGCTGCATTTTTGTATGTCATCCCTTTTGCAAGACGCAATGCATCTTCAATCGCCGCTTCTTCAGAATCATATGTCCACATTCTTGTTCCACCAAGAGCTGGTCCAAGTGTTGTATCATGGATTGCGATGATTGCTTTTAAACCAGATTCTTTATCTTGACAAAATACCACTTGCTCATAATTATATTTTTCTAAGTATTCGAAGATTTCTAATGTCATTGTCGTTTCCCCCTAATTGTTTTACCCTATTTGGTTTATTTTGAAGCAGTCGCAACTGCCAATGCTAATGAATATACTTTTGTTTCTGCTGAATCAGCACGTGATGTTAAAACAATCGGTGCTTTAGCGCCAGCAATCATCGCTCCTACCTTTGCATTTGCAAAATAGACGAGTGATTTATATAGCACATTTCCAGCTTCAATCGTTGGGACGAGTAAAATGTCTGCCTTACCTGCTACATCACTTACTATGCCTTTATGTTCTGCTGCAATTTGTGATACTGCATTATCTAAAGCAAGTGGTCCATCAACGACACAATTTTTAATTTGTCCGCGGCGATTCATTTGAGTTAACATCGCTGCATCAATTGTCGCTTGCATCGCAGGATTAACAACCTCTACCGCTGCAATTGGCGCTACCTTTGGCAAATCAATTCCTATTGCCTGGGCAACTTCTACAGTATTTTGTATAATAGCAGCTTTTTGTGTTACATCAGGTGCAATGTTCATCGCTGCGTCTGTAACAAAAATAAGACGATCGTAATTTGGAACTTCAAACGCTGCAACATGTGAAAGTACGCTGCCCTTACGAAGTCCCCACTCTTTATTTAATACAGCTTTCAAAATATTTGCTGTTGGGATGTTCCCCTTCATTAGTACATCTGCTTCGCCATTTCTTACAGATTTAACAGAAAGTTCTGCAGCCTCAGCACTTGACGCTGCTGCAATCACTTCAATATGTTCTGAAGTTTGTAACCCATGCTCTTGTAGCATCCCTATTATTTTCTCTTGATTTCCATATAGACGAAATTGAGCTAGCTGTAACTTGATTGCTTTCGCTACAGCTTCAATTACTTCATGATCTTCAGCTACTGCTACAGCCACAGTTTTTT
This sequence comes from Bacillus sp. JJ783, assembly GCF_036963225.1. NCBI lineage: Bacteria > Bacillati > Bacillota > Bacilli > Caryophanales > Bacillaceae > Bacillus > Bacillus sp. JJ783. The sequence continues at coordinate 21,668 of NZ_JBALMG010000022.1, forward strand.
TAGGTTGTCCTGCTGCTTGATCAATTAAGTGTTCTAACTTCATATTTTGTAATCAACCCTTTCCGTCGTCCCTCGTCTATTCATTAAGCAAATACCGTGCCAACTTTTAAAAGTGGTCTTACCAATAATGAAAACGCATTCAAAATGCAGTAAAATCAATACTTTGGAAAACAACGAAATATTCTGTCTCGTTTTGTCGCTTTTTGTATACCATGCAATAAATTGCACGGTACGCAATTTATTGCATGCTATTTTTTGCACAGTCGTACTTTTCTAGCTTGTAATATAAGTTTCGAACTGAAATTCCTAACGCTTTTGCAGTCTTCGTTTTGTTCCCCTCAAATTTCTCTAAATATTCACGGATAATATTCCCCTCAAATTCTGTCACTAGGTGTTCAAGGGCCTTCTCTTCTAATTCAGGTAATAAATTATTTTGTTTCGGCTCTACTTGTTCTTCTTTATGTAAAGGCGGTAAATGATGTACATCAATATATATCTCGTTATAATTCATAAAGATAATAGCTCGTCCTAAAATATTTTCAAGTTCCCTAACATTTCCTGGCCAATCATATGATTGTAAATACGAAACGGCTGAATCGGTGAGTCCTTCTACATTACGACCATAATCTTGATTAATTTTTTGAATTAACCTTTCTGCAATCGCTGGTATGTCTCCTTTACGCTGACGAAGGGAAGGAATTTGAATCGGAATTTTATTTAAACGATAATATAAGTCCTCTCTGAACTTCCCTTCTAAAATAGCTTTTTCTAAATTCACATGCGTCGCAGCGATCACTCGAACATTAATAGGTATCGCTTTTGTTCCCCCTACTTTCACAATTTCTTTTTCTTGTAGTACACGAAGGAGCTTCGCTTGCGTATTTGCAGATAACTCTCCGATTTCATCTAAAAAAACACTTCCATTATTCGCTTCTTCAAAGAATCCTCGTTTCCCGCCTCTTTTCGCTCCAGAAAACGCGCCTTCCTCATAACCGAATAATTCACTTTCTAATAAGCTCTCAGAAATAGCAGCACAGTTTACTCGTACAAACTTATTGTATTTTCGATTACTACCGTTATGAATAGCGTGTGCAAATAACTCTTTCCCCGTACCAGATTCCCCTCTAAGCAATACTGTTGCCGGTGTATTCGCTCCAAGTTTTGCTTGTTCAATAGCTGCCGTCGTTTCATCTGAATCACCAACAATATCATCAAATGAATATTTTGCTTCTAACGTTCGAATAATTTGTCTTGCCCTATTCAATTCATTTGTTAACTTTTGAATTTCTGATACATCGCGAATTACCCCGACGCTCCCTTTCAATATTCCATCAACAATAACCGGTGCTACGTTTACAATTACATCTCGCTTTTTTTGCCCAATCTTCATATGTATCCCTCGTACTGCTCGGCGCGTCCGAAGTACTTTCATATGCATACTTTCACCTTCTACAATATCAGTTGTAGCCGGCTTCCCAATAATTTCTTCTTCAGTCAAACCCGTTAACTTCGTATAAGCAGGGTTTATAACTAGCCCTCTTCCTTTCTCATCAACAACCGAAATCGCTTCCTCAGATGAGTTAATAATCGCCTCAAGTAGCGTTTGAATTTCTTTTAAGTCTGTAACTTCTTCTGCTAAATCTACAACTTCTGTAATGTCTTTAAAAATCGCAAATGCTCCTTGAACCTCTCCATCTTCTTTTAATATTGGAATACGCGTTGTAATGATCTTATTTTCATTCTCTAGCGTCAGTTCATGATTCACTTCTATTTGTTTCGTACGTATAATCCGAAGCAGCTTACTCGTTGGAATAACTTCTAAAATATATTTCCCTATTGCTTCCTCTTTTTTATATCCAGTAATACGCTCTGCGCTTTTATTAAACAAACGCACTTGTCCCTCTTGGTCTATAACAATCATACCGTCGTGCGTAGAATTTAAAATTAAATTCCCTTGTTGCGTCTGTTCTTCTAGCTTCCCAATTAAGCTTTCCTTCTCATGCGCTAGTCTCGTAACAATTTTTGCAATATCCCCCGGTATAAGAAGGGTGTCTTTATGCTTGCTGCCCAATAAAACTTTATGTAAATCATAATCACCTGTCATATCAAACATCACATCAATATGCATAGAAAGAAACGGAGTTACACTATCACCAATCGGAGTCCCATATTCCTTTGCGATTTGTAATCCTTTCGCAATTGGATTAATATCAATAACTCCTATAATTTGAAATATATTCGAATTTTGTAACAGACTCAGCAGTGTACTCCCACCTTCACCCGCTCCAACAATTAGCACCTTTTGTTTCATACATTACACTTCCTCTCGAAGTATCTCTGCAAAATTTTTCACATCCTTATCTTACTCGTTCAGCAATCTCTTGACAAACCCCCTTTTCATATAACATCATTAAAATAAACAAAATAATCTGAAAAGGGGCGTTATGTATGCAGCGTTACCTCGCTCTATCATTAGCACTCATCCCGATTTCATTAGCCGTGCTTGGTATTAAACTAATGCGAGATACTGTATTTGGGATTTTATTCTCCCCAATCCCTATATTATGGTTACAATTTTTAATCGGCGCTCTTTGCTTTGCACTCGGGTTTTATATTTTCGGCGGCTTCGTCTTACACAGAGATCGTAAGAGAAATAAAGTACAAGCCCGCTTCAGGAGATAGAACAGCGTTTTCACATACCGATAAAAAAATGAGACCATCATATTAGGTCTCATTTTTTATCGGTAATAAAGTTCTTGCTGTTTCAGGATAATCAGTAATAATCGCTGATATGTTCATATCAAAATATTTACGCATAAGCGTTTCTTCATTTATCGTGTAAGGACGAACCTCTACACCACTTTCCATCGTTAATTCAGCGATGGCATCTTGAAGATAACGATAATTCGGATGCACTGCAGTAGCCCCCATCTTTTTTGCATATGCCCACGGGCTATGCAAACCTTCACGATACAAAATAGCTGTTTGAATATCAGGAGCCATCATATGGCACCGTCTCATACTATAGTGGTTAAACGAAGAAAATATAACCCGATCCTCCAGACTAAACTTACGTACAAGTGTTATAACCTCTTCTTCTAAACCTCTGTATGGAATTTTATCATTTTTAAGTTCAATATTAAGTAGCAATTGCGTTTTTCCAAGCCACTCCAGTACCTCTTCTAAAAGAGGAATTTTACAAAAACCTACTTTTTCACTAAATTTATAACTTGCATCTAACTTACATAAATCCTCGTATAAATAATTTCGAACAGCACCTTTTCCATTCGTGGTCCGGTTCACAGTTTCATCATGAATAACGACAACTTTTCCATCTTTCGTTAATTGAACATCGAGTTCAATTCCGTCTGCCCCGAAAGCCTCTGCTGCTTCAAATGAAATCATTGTATTTTCCGGATACGTTCCCGCCGCACCACGATGCGCAAATATAAGAGTCATCCTCACTCCCCCAATCTTATGCTATACTATACGAAAAAGGAGGTACTTCTATGAGACCATTACAAATTTCTCCAGACACTGCAGTCCGCCTATCAAAAGCGTTAGGTGTTCCACTTGAACAACTTATGCATATGCCACAGCATATTTTAATCCAAAAGTTAGTTGAATTAGAAAAACAAAATAAAGACGAAGAATAATATAGTCCTGTTTTGCAGGGCTTTTTATTATCATCTATTATATCACGGATAACTTACCCACTAAAATTATGAATGCATGGAACAACAAAATAAAAAGCCTCTATAAAGAAGCTTTTTCTACAAATTGCAAATTTTAATTTCCTCCAACATATTGAAGGTCTCCAGATTTGTGTAATTCACCTGTTACTCCATCTCCAAAATTATTTAAAGAAAAAGTTTGCTCTTCTAGCGGATCCATAACTCCTGTAGCTTTTCCGATATTACCACCTTGCAGTTTCCAAAAGTAGTTATGATCGTCCACAACTTTACTAAAGTCTTTGTTTATCCATCTTTCAGCAATCGCTAAAAGTTCTTCTTTCGTTTCAAAATTACTCTCATTTAAGATACTTCTTACTTTTTCAGCATTCTCTTTAGACATCGGGATTGCTCCCCATTTTTGCTCAGCTATTACTTTTTGGTGAGTCATACTATGCATCGCTTTAACTAAGTCTTCTTCAGTAGAATCTTTTGTAATTTGAAGTTTCGCACTTGCGCCACCAATCTCACCAAACTGCGCTTCTTTTTCTTTTGGAACTGTTTTATATTCGCTTGTATCTATTTCAGCACTAGCTTGTTTGTCCGCCGGATTATCTGCAAGTTCTAACATTCCATAAGTTATACCAGCAGTAAGCCCAACTAAGCCTATTGCACATCCAATCCAAATTAAAATTTTCTTTTTCATATAAACCTCCCAATATTCCCCAGTAAATTCCCTAACAAATATCATATCAAGAAATATCCCTTTATAGATAATTTTACTAAATATATGTTTTATTTTCCATATAAATAAATGAATCACCTTTAAATGTGTCATAATCATATTTCTTATGAAATACTACTTCAATATTATCCTTATAACAAAATAAAAGATCAACGAGTGTTTTAAACTCATTGATCTTTTATAAAAAAATTTATTTTGAATATACTAATCTCAGCTAGCCTTATGTTCAAGTCTTAGCTTATCCGCAACCATTGCGATGAACTCGGAATTCGTAGGTTTTGCTTTTGACATCGATACAGTATAACCAAATAAGGACGAAATAGAATCAATATTCCCACGGCTCCAAGCTACTTCAATTGCGTGACGGATTGCGCGCTCGACACGACTTGCTGTTGTATTATATTTCTTTGCGATATCCGGATATAATACTTTCGTAATAGATCCTAGTAATTCGATATCATTGTACACCATAGAGATTGCTTCTCGTAAGTACATATATCCTTTAATATGAGCGGGTACACCAATTTCATGAATGATACTTGTAATACTCGCATCTAAGTTTTTCGGTTTGCCATCAATCGTTGTTGCTGATCGGAAAGATGGTAATGGACGTTTAATGGTAGCATTTTCCTTACCACTAACTTGACGAATATGACTTGTTAAATTCTCCATATCAAATGGTTTTAATATGAAATATGATGCCCCTAAATCAACCGCTTTTTTCGTCACATCTTCTTGTCCGAATGCTGTCAACATAATAACGTTAGGTTGTCTTAACCTTTCAATATGTCGCATTTTCTCTAGCACAGCTAGACCATCTAAATGTGGCATAATAATGTCTAAAACGAGTATATCAGGCTGCTTTTCTTTCAATAAGTTTAAACATTCTTGACCATTGTAAGCAATTCCAATAACTTCCATATCATCCTGAGCAGCAACATAGCTCTCTAGCATCGATACCAATTCTTTATTATCATCCACAAGACATACTTTAATTTTCTCCACAGTTTTTCCTCCCTTACCGAATCGATTCTTCCGACATGTGTAAGCTTCTAGGCTACATGAATTGTTCGACAATTGTGTGAAAATTCCCTTTAAAGTTTCTTACTTTCCGATAAAATCACAAAAAAATATGTTTATCGTTCATTTTTTTCCTTTCGCAACACATTCCATCATAGAATTACAGCGAAACGTTCAACCCTTTGCTTATATTTTACAACAAAAAACAGCTCTTGCGGAGCTTTTACAAAATTTCAACGAATTTTTCAAAAGAAAAGCGAGCTAATATGTATTAGCTCGCTTTTTTCTCTTGATCATAAATATTAATTCCAGCCTCATGTAACATCCATTCAATATGAACACCGTATCCTGACGTTGGATCATTTACAAATACATGTGTAACCGCACCAATTACTTTCCCATTTTGTACAATCGGACTTCCACTCATTCCTTGTACAATGCCACCCGTTTTTGCTAGTAAACGTTTATCTGTCACTTTTATAACCATACCTTTTGTAGCCGGGAACTTTTGTGGTACTGTACTAACAACTTCAATATCAAACGCTTCCACCTTATCTTGATCAATAACTGTTAATATTTTCGCTGGCCCTTCTTTTACTTGATTTGATAATGCGATAGGCATTGCTTTATCCATTATGCCGTTTGTCATATTTGTATTTAATTTCCCAAAAATACCATACGGGCTATTTATTGTAATATTACCAATCACTTCACGATCCGGTGAAAATCTTGCTAATTTTTCTCCAGGGTTCCCGTGACTTCCTCTTTCAATAGACGTTACTGTCGAACGCATAATTTGTCCATCTTCTACTTGAATTGGCTTTTTTGTATCATTATCGGAAATTACATGACCAAGCGCTCCGTATTTCATAGAATCTGGATGTACAAACGTCATCGTTCCGATACCAGCTGCTGAATCACGAATATACAATCCAATTCGGTAAGAAGATTCACCATTGTCTTTTTGTGGTGTTAGCTTAGCACGAATATATTTTCCATCTCTTAATAAAACAAGATTAAGCGGTTCACCTGTTTCTCCACTATTATGAATAAATGGTGCTACATCACTCATTCTTTCAATTGTTTTACCATTGATTTCAGTAATCATATCTCCAATCTGTACACCAGCTGTTTCACCAGGAGATACTTTACCCTTTTCAGTTTGAATTAAATGATGGCCTACAACAAGTACACCTTTTGTGTTCAATTTTACACCAATCGATTGTCCACCTGGAATAACTTTAAAATCTTTTAATACTTTCACATTTACTTTTTTCACTGGAAAACCAGCAAGTTGAAACACCATATCAGCTTCACCATTTTGGTGAGAATTTACCATAAGTTCTTGTTCATTTGAACTTACAGTAAATACATTACGATTTGTAGATGAAGCCTTAAAAACTGGTAATGATGCTATTTCTGATTGTTGTCCTTCAAAAACAACAAGTTGCTTCGGCGATGAAATAAACGTTCGAAGCGGTTTAAAACATCCAATAAAAACTAGAGAAACAAGGAGACAAAGACCTATTATTTTTCGAAATCTTTCTAATTTCAATTTGTTCACTCTCCTCGCTCCTACCCACATTCAGCCTCTTGGCTTCACTTTTTAATCTCTCCTTGCAGTGCTTTATTTATAACCGGAAGAATTAAGAAATCGTCATTTGAGAAAAAAAAGCTATCCATTACTGGATAGCCTCTGCTGTCTGTTTGAAATGATGCGCTTGCGTAAGTAACTCTTTCGCATGCTCTGTCGTTAAATCTGTAATTTCAACACCAGAAATCATTCGAGCAATTTCTGTTACTTTTTCATCCGTACTTAACACAGTAACCGATGTAATCGTCCGATCATTCGCCACTTGTTTTCTAATAAATAAATGCGAGTCCGCCATTGAAGCTACTTGAGGTAAGTGCGTAATACAAAGTACTTGCGAGTTTACTGATACACGATAAATTTTTTCCGCAATAGCCTGCGCAACCCGACCACTCACACCCGTATCCACTTCATCAAAAATAACAGATGCAACACCTTGATGCTTAGAAAAAATGCTTTTTAAAGCTAAAATAATACGAGATAACTCTCCGCCAGAAGCAACCTTTGAAAGTGGCTTTAACGGTTCACCCGGATTCGTTGAAATATAAAATTCCACATGATCGTAGCCATCCGCCGTAAGTTTTACCGGTGTTCCTTCCACGAGAGGTTCTTCTACATTTCCTACCCTCTTCATAATTCTCACTTCAAATTTCGTTTTTTCCATATATAGTTCTTTTAATTCTTGATGAATAGCGCTTGTAAGATGATCTGCAAGCTCATGACGCATATTACTTAACAACGTTGCTTCTTTTACAATAACACCTTCTAAATTCGTTAACTGCTTTCTCGTCGTTTCAATATGTACGTCTTTATTTTCAATCGTAAAAATTTCTTGTTCAATTTTATCAGCATACGCTAAAATCTCTTCTACAGTATTTCCATACTTTCTCTTTAACATACGGATTTCATTCAAACGTGTTTCAATTTCATCTAGACGTTTCGGATCATATTCCATCATATCTAACTTTTCTCTAAGCTGATATGCAACTTCTTCTAATAAGTAATAACTATTTGCAATGGAATCATGATTTTCTTGATACGCTTCATCTAAGTGCGTAATACTCTCCATTTGTCCCATTGCATTTCTTACGTGATCTAACCCCTGTCCGTCTCCACTTAACGAACGATATGCATCTCCTAATGCTTTATAAATCTTTTCAAAATTGGAGATTTTTAATCGTTCCTCAGTCAATTCATATTCTTCATCCATTTTTAAATCCGCATTGCGAATTTCTTCATGTTGGAATTGAATTAAATCTAGACGATGGGCCATTTGTTGTTCATTTTCACTTAAAGATTTCAGCTGTTTTTTTAACTTCTCATAGTCTGTATATACATTTTGATATATGTCCAATTGTTTAACAATGCGATTTCCATCAAAATGATCAAGCATAAACATATGACGCTCTTCATTCATTAAATCTTGTGTTTCATGCTGTCCATGAATATCAACTAGCGTTTTTCCAATCTCTTTTAATATGCTGAGTGTAACAAGTTTTCCATTTACACGACAGACACTTTTTCCGTTCGCAGCGATGTCACGCTTCAAAATAATCATGCCATCTTCTATTTCTATATCTAACTCTTCTGCTTTTGCGATACATGGATGCTTGTCATCTTCTACATAGAATAATCCTTCTATCTCAGCCTTTTCTGTTCCATATCGAACAAATTCTGCTGAACCACGGCCACCAACAAGCAAACTAATTGCATCAATAATAATGGATTTTCCAGCTCCTGTTTCACCACTTAAAACGGTTAAACCTTTTTGAAAAGAAATATTTAATGCCTCAATAATAGCAAAGTTTCTGATCGATAATTCCGATAACAATGCCCCATTCACCTCGTTATAAACTAATCCCCAATTAAGGGCTTTTCTCAGTATTCTTCATTCAAATAGTTATACTATATGTTTGTATGTATAAATTACTCTTCTAACCCGCTCCATTGTACCAAACATTCGTTTTACGGGTCAATCCACCTATTTTCTAACTTCATTCAAAAAAAATAATGTATTGTATTTGAAAATCCGTATTTTACGCCAATAAAAATATCTTGTTTACTTTCCACTTTACAGAGGAAAGTAAACAAGATTTTTCTGTTACAGCATATTTAAGAAACGATCAGAGACAACACCTGTATCTTCAGGTGTACGGCAAATAATTAAGCAAGTATCATCACCACAAATGGTTCCGACTATCTCATCCCACTCTAAATGATCAATAAGTGCCCCAAGTGAATGAGCGTTACCAGGCAATGTTTTTAACACAAGCATATGTCCTGCCGTGTCTAATTTTACAAATGAATCCACTAGATTTCGTTTTAATTTTTGCAACGGATTAAATCGTTGATCTGCTGGCAAGCTATATTTATAGCGACCATCATGTAATGGCACCTTCACTAAGTGCAGTTCTTTAATATCGCGCGATACTGTTGCTTGCGTTACATTAAACCCCACATTACGTAAAATATCAACTAGTTCATCTTGTGTTTCAATTTCTTTGTTCGCAATAATTTCCCTGATTTTAATATGGCGCTGACCTTTATTCATACATTTGCACCTCACACTATCTCTTACCATAGTTTAAACATTGGTATACTTCATTTATTTATGTTAACGTATAATCCGTTACTTGTACACAATTGTTTTTACAATAATTATACGATTACAACAAAAAGAGGAACAACATATGTTATTCCCCTTTCCCTTTTTGTTTTAGAACATTATGCGCTTCTGTAACAACTTGTTCAATAGAAACCGGAGAATGATTTTCGCCATTCTCACGCTCACCGTGCCACTTTAGATGAATTAAAAATTCAATATTTCCATCCCCACCTGTAATTGGTGAGAATGTTAAACCTTCGACATTATAGCCTTCCTTAAGAGCAAAATCGACAATCATTTCCACGACAGCTTCATGTACTTTTCTATCACGAACAATGCCTTTTTTCCCGACTTGTTCTCGTCCAGCTTCAAACTGAGGTTTAATCAATGCAGCTACATCACCATTTGGCGTAAGCATTGTTTTTAAAACCGGCAATATAAGCCTTAATGATATAAATGACACGTCAATACTTGCAAACTGCGGTAAACCACGTTCTAAATCTGTCGGTGTCACGTAACGGAAGTTCGTTCGTTCCATCACAACAACACGCTCATCTTGACGCAATTTCCACGCAAGTTGATTATATCCTACATCTAATGCATAAGATAACTTCGCCCCATTTTGAAGCGCACAGTCTGTAAAACCACCAGTTGATGAACCAATATCTATCATAACTTTATCTTGTAAATCAAGTTGAAATGCTTCTAATGCCTTTTCAAGCTTATAACCACCACGGCTTACATACGGCATAACTTGCCCTTTCACCGTAATCTCCGTATCTTGCGAGATTTTCTCCCCTGGCTTATCGAGTCTCATTTCATTCGCATATACAAGACCTGCCATAACAGCACGTTTAGCCTTCTCACGCGTTTCTATAAGTCCTCGCTCTACTAATAGTACATCTACTCTTTCTTTTTTTACGCTCATTTGTTACGCCCTTTTTTGTTTTGATGGAATCATTGTATGAATACGGTCTACAACAGCATCTGTCGTTAAACCAATTTCTTCTAACAGTTTTGTTACACTACCATGCTCTATGAAGCGATCAGGAATACCCATTCGTTCAATTAAAGCACTATGGTATCCGTTCTCAGAAGCAAATTCAACTACTCCCGTTCCAAAGCCACCGATTAAACAAGCCTCTTCAATCGTTAAAATCGGTATATTTTTCCCTAAAAGCTCATGTAAATATGCCTCATCCATCGGCTTAATAAAGCGAGCATTCACTACTTTCACTGATATTCCAGCTTTTTCAAGACGCTCTGCTGCTTCCATTGCCATCGGGATTGTCGTACCAAACGTTAAAATTGCTGCTTGTGTGCCTTCTTTTAACGTTTCCCATGTACCGATTGGAATCGCCTTTAATTCTTCATCCATTTGAACGCCAAGTCCATTGCCGCGTGCATAACGTAAAGCAATCGGTCCATCTTCGTATTGCATCGCTGTATATACTAAATGTTGTCCTTCATTTTCATCTTTCGGCATCATAAGTACCATATTCGGCAAATGACGTAAAAACGAGATGTCAAATACACCTTGATGCGTTTCACCGTCTGCTCCAACTAATCCAGAACGATCTATTCCAATGAAAACATTTAAATTTTGGCGACAAATATCATGAACAACTTGGTCATATGCTCTTTGTAAAAACGTTGAATAAATTGCTAAGAATGGCTTCATTCCTTGCGTTGCCATACCAGCCGCCATTGTTGTAGCATGCTGCTCTGCAATACCTACATCAATCATGCGATTTGGAAATTCTTTTTGGAATTTCTCAAGTTTCGATCCAACAGGCATTGCAGGCGTAATTGCAACGATACGTTCATCCGTTCTCGCTAGCTTAAGCACTGTTTCACTAACAACAGCACTCCATGCTGGTGCAACTTCCTTCGGTTTAACGAAGTCACCTGACTCAATTTTATACGGTCCTGTTCCATGCCAAGTTCCAATAACGTCACTCTCAGCTGGTTTATAACCTTTTCCTTTTTTCGTAATAACATGAACAAGTACTGGGCCTTTTGTTTTCTTTGCATATTGCAACGTTTCGAATAACTTTTCATAATCATGCCCATCGACCGGACCTAAATATGTAAAGCCTAATTCTTCAAAAAAGACGCCTGATACTAGTAAATATTTTAGACTATCTTTTATTTTCTCTGCTGTCGCAGCAACTTTCCCGCCAACTGCTGGGATTTTCTTCAATATATACTCTAATTCATCTTTTACCCAATGGTACTTCCCTGCGGTACGTAAACGACCAAGTACATTATGAAGCGCGCCGACGTTTGGTGCAATTGACATTTCATTGTCATTCAAAATAACAATCATGTCCGTTTTTTCATGACCAATATGGTTTAATGCCTCTAAAGCCATTCCGCCTGTTAATGCACCATCGCCAATGATTGGTATAACGTATTCTTCCGTTTTCTTCAAATCACGCGCTAGAGCCATTCCCATTGCAGCAGATAGTGACGTCGAACTATGACCAGTTTCCCAAACATCATGCTCACTCTCGCAGCGTTTTGGGAAACCACATAGACCTTGGTATTGCCTTAATGTGCCGAATTCTTTCGCACGCCCTGTTAAAATTTTATGTACATAGGATTGATGTCCTACATCCCATAAAAACTTATCTTTCGGACTATCAAATAATTTATGCAGAGCAATTGTGAGTTCTACTACACCTAAATTAGGTGCAATATGTCCACCTGTTTGAGAGAGCTCTTCAATTAAAAACTTACGAATATCCTCACTCAATCCCTCTAGTTCACTAATAGACATATCTTTCAAAAAACTAGGGTTTTGAATTTGCGTTAGATCCACACGGATCACTCACTTTCATTTCATAATCTGTCAACATGTCAAATATTATAAGAAACATTTACACAACACAAGAAATTCTCTTTCTATTCTTCTTATCTTGTCCTGCTTTCAAAAAACACTTCCATTTTTTTCACTTATCATATTATACATCATATTTCTTTACGCGATGAAAAAAATAGCCGCTAACACGAAGTGATAACGGCAATGTAATCTACATATATTTTTGCCAATAACAAGAAAAGAAAAACCTTTTCCTACAGTTATATCATAAAATGATGAATGACTCAACAAATGAAAACGCTGTTATATTAGTTATTACGTTTTGCGATTAAATCACAAATAGATAGTAAATATTCATCTTGTAATTGCAAGGAGCTAATAGAATCTTTTGCTTTTGCAATTGTCTCCTCTAAAATAGATTTTGCTCTATCTACAGTAAATAACGTCGTATATGTGCTCTTTTCGTTGGAAGCATCACTACCAATCGGTTTTCCAATCTCTTCTTCTGTTCCTTCTACATCCAAAATATCATCTCTAATTTGGAAAGCTAGACCGATATATTTCGCAAATGCAAGTAACTTCTCTTCTTGCTCTTCTGTAGCATCAGAAAGTATCGCTCCTGCAAGTACAGCAAACTCAAGCAGTTTACCTGTCTTATGCTTATGGATGTACTCTAATTCATTAATTGTAAGTCGTTTTCCTTCAGCTTCCATATCTGCCACTTGTCCAGCAACCATTCCTTCAGGTCCTGCTGCTTTCGCAAGCTCAAGTACAAGTCTTACTTTTTTTTCAGCAGAGATTTCTTTTTGCCCATATGCCATAATAACTTGAAAAGCATATGTCAACAAACCATCTCCTGCTAAAACTGCCATTGCTTCACCAAATACTTTATGATTGGTAGGCTTTCCTCGTCTTAGATCATCATCATCCATACAAGGTAAATCATCATGAATTAACGAATATGTATGAATCATTTCAAGGGCACAAGCTGCACCCACTCCAAGATTTTTTTCTTTCCCAAACGCTTGTAACGTTGCAAATAAAAGTAATGGGCGGAGACGTTTCCCACCCGCTTCCAAAGAATATGCCATCGCTTCACGAAGCACATTTGGACATTGTAATTCATTTGCATAGCTTACAAGCTTTTCTTCTACGAAAGTTTTACTCTCTTTCAAAAAAGCATCAAAAGCTATATGTGTCACTATGCTTCATCTCCTAAAGCAGTAAACGGTTTAAGCTCTCCATCTTCTCCAAGGATAACTGCCATTTGTTCTTGTACATCTTTCAATTTCTCATCACAAAGCTTAGATAATTCCATGCCTTCTTTAAAATAAGAAATCGCTTCCTCTAAAGGTACATCACCTTGTTCAAGCTTAGAAACGAGATGCTCAAGCTGCGAAATTGCTTCTTCAAAGCTTAACTTATTTTCCATTATTCAATTCACGCTCCTCTATGCTTGATACGCTACAATCTAGTATTCCATCTTGTAATTGAACCGAAACAGCATCCCCAAGGCTAACATCTTTCACGCTTTTTAATACTTGTTTCTCTTCATCGTATACAAGTCCATACCCTCTCATCATTACTTTAAGCGGGCTTAATACTTCAAGCTTTTGAGCCGCTCTTACAAATACGAACTCCTTCGTTTGAAGTAACGTTTGCATTTCACGTTGCAACTGCTTTTGCAACGTTTCAATTGCCGTTTTCGTTTGTATAATTTTTTGAGATGGGTGGTGCTTTTCTAAATAAAATGAAAGTTGCTTTAATTGATTTACTTTTTTATCTATATAACGCTCTTTCGCTAAAACAAGTTGTTCAAGAGCTCTGTCTAACTGCTCTTCTTTTTGCTCGTACACTTGCCTTGGATAACGGAACGCATAAGATTTTTGTAACACTTGCAGTTTTTCTTCTTTTTTATGTACTCTCTCTCTCATTGCTCGTTGCAATCTCAGAGTTCTTTGTAATACCTTTTCTTGTAACTCTATAATGTTAGGTACCGCCAGCTCAGCTGCTGCAGTCGGTGTTGGTGCACGTAAATCCGCAACAAAATCTGCGATTGTAAAATCCGTTTCATGACCTACAGCTGAAATAATCGGAATCTCACTTGTAAAAATTGCTCTTGCAACTACTTCCTCATTAAAGGCCCATAATTCTTCAATAGAGCCTCCACCACGTCCAACAATTAAAACATCAATATCTCCCATTTCATTCGCTGTACGAATTGCTTGTACAATTGAGGGAGCCGCTGACTCCCCTTGTACAAGTACAGGAAACACAATAACATTTCCAATTGGATAACGACGTTTAATTGTTGTTATAATATCGCGAATTGCTGCTCCTGTTGGCGACGTTATAACACCGATTGTTTTTGCATACGCAGGGATTGGACGCTTATAAACTTGAGAAAACAGCCCTTCTTCTTCTAATCGGACTTTTAATTGTTCATAAGCTAAATGAAGATTTCCAACTCCATCAGGCTGCATGTCTTGAATATAAATTTGATAAGAACCACTCGCCTCGTAAACAGAAATCTTTCCTTTTACAAGTACTTTCATTCCATTTTCCGGTCTGAATTTAATGTTACGATTATGACCCGCAAACATAACCGCTGCAATTCTTGCATTTTCATCTTTCAATGTAAAATACATATGACCACGACTATGATATTTAAAGTTGGAAATTTCTCCTTTTAACCAAACAGACTGTAAATGCGGATCATACTCTATTTTTGTTTTAATATAGCGTGTTAATGCTGTAACGGTTAAATATTGTTTCTCCATTGCTCTCTCCTCATAGCCGATTCAAATTATTGACAAACAACACCTGCACGCCTTGCAGACTCCACAGTGTTGTGAAGAAGCATTGTAATAGTCATTGGGCCGACTCCTTTTGGCACAGGCGTAATGTAACCTGCAACGTCTAATACATTGTCAAAATCAACATCACCACAAAGTTTGCCTGTTTCTAAACGGTTAACACCAACATCAATTACAACCGCACCTTCTTTAATATAGTCAGCTGTTACCATTTTCGGTCGTCCAACGGCTACGATTAAAATATCAGCTAACTTCGATAATTCTTCTATATTTCGCGTCTTAGAATGACAATATGTGACAGTTGCATTTTCATTTAAAAACAGTTGCCCCACTGGTTTACCAACAATATTACTTCTTCCAATTACAACAACATGCTTTCCAGAAATATCAAGATTCGTTTCTTTTACTAATTCTAAAATGCCATGCGGTGTACATGGAAGGAATGTGTCTTGTCCCGTCATCATACGTCCTACGCTGATTGGGTGAAATCCATCTACATCCTTTTCCGGTGAAATTCTTTCAATGATAGCTTTTTCTTCAATATGTTTTGGTAAAGGCAATTGTACCAATATGCCATTAATGCGGTCGTCTCCATTTAAGCGATCGATTTCAGCAAGCAAACGCTCCTCAGTAATCGTTTCAGGAAGTTCAATTAGCTCTGAATAGATTCCTACTTGCTCACAGCCTTTTTCTTTTCCTTTTACATAAGAACGAGATGCTGGATCTTCTCCAACTAAAATAACTGCTAATCCTGGTACAATCCCTTGCTCTTTTAACTTCACAACTTCTTCTTTTAATTGTGCTCGTTTTTTCTCCGCAACTTCATTTCCTTTGATGATTACTGCTACCATTTTAAGTTTCCCCCTTAAAGAAATTACAGTGTATCTTTTATATTAGATAAAACGCCGTTAATAAAACGACGAGATTCCTCATCCCCAAATGTTTTTGCGATTTCAATTGCTTCGTTAATTGTTACATTGTGTGGAATTTCTTCCATGTATTTCATCTCACACACAGCTACACGTAAAATACTGCGATCAACAATACTAATACGCTCAAGCTTCCACTTTTTTAAATTTTGACGAATTGCTGCGTCAATCTCTTCTTTGTTGTCTACAAATCCTACAACAAGTGATTCTAGAAACTCATTTGTTTCTTCACCTTCATCTAGCGTATTTTCTACCGCTACTTTCGGTTCTAATTCACCGGTAATATCCATTTGGTATAATGCTTGCATTGCTCTTTCTCTAGCCGTCCTACGTTTCATTGTAACTCTCCTTTATACTTCAAGTCTTTCCTTATGTTTTGTTATATTATTATAATTTATAAGCCGTCAATTCACTTACTCTTGCAGTTTTCATTGATTTTCCAACCTTATAATACAATGATAATAACACAATTTATCGTTTCACACACGGGGTACAAGGCTGAAAAATAATAAAAAGATTAACTTCAAGTTCCATATCTTATCACAATGTACGTTTTTTGGAAAAATGAAACATCCTATTTTATATTTCTTATTTTTTGAAATAGTATAATAATTAGAGGGTTTTAATTTGTGAAGAAATGCAACGATAAAAAAGATGCCTATTTTACTAGGCACCTTTTTCCACTCTTACACTGGTTCGATTTCTGTTTTTTGTGTTTCGAATGTTACGCCAACGATGTGAACGTTCACTTCTTTTGGCTCAAGTCCTGTCATTGTAAAGAGTGCTTGGCGAATATTGTCTTGAATTTTTTGTGCAACAACCGGAATTGCTACACCAAAATACATCACAACATAAAGGTCAACAATAATATCTTCGTTTGCTAATTCAACCTTTACACCTTTACCATGATTTTTCTTACCTAACTTCTCAACAACATCTGTAGCAAAATTACCACGCATTGCCGCTACACCTTCTACTTCAGCAGCTGCAATACCTGCAATTACTTCGATTACTTCTGGTGCAATTTCTACTTTTCCAAGAGTTGTATCTTGACCCATATCTAACATATGTTCAGCCATGAAAAAAACCTCCTTTAATGTATCACTGCGTCACAAGTTCATGCTCTTCCAAAAATTTCGTGTTAAACTCACCTTTTACAAAATCAGGATGATCTAACAATTGCAAATGGAACGGGATTGTTGTATGTACGCCTTCAATGACAAACTCACTGAGCGCTCGCTTCATTTTTGCAATTGCCTCTTCACGTGTTTTTCCGTGAACAATTAATTTAGCAACCATCGAATCATAGAAAGGTGGTATTGAATATCCCGGATATACAGCTGAATCGACGCGAATACCAAATCCGCCTGGTGGTAAGTACATTTCTACTTTACCTGGAGATGGCATAAATTTTTTGGCAGGGTTTTCCGCATTAATTCGACATTCCATTGCCCAACCATTAAATTGTACTTCTTCTTGCTGTAACGATAACTTTTCTCCAGAAGCAACAAGAATTTGTTCTTTAATTAAATCCATCCCTGTTACCATTTCAGTAACTGGATGTTCAACTTGGATTCTCGTATTCATCTCCATGAAATAAAAGCTTTTCGTTTTATATTCATAAATAAACTCAACCGTACCAGCACCTGTATAATCAACCGCTACCGCCGCTTTAACTGCTGCGTCACCCATTTGCTTGCGAATATCCTCATCAAGTGCAGGTGATGGACTTTCTTCTAATAGTTTTTGCAGACGGCGCTGAATTGTACAATCACGCTCTCCTAAATGAATGGCATTTCCATGTGTATCTGCCATTATTTGAATCTCAACATGGCGGAAATCTTCAACGTACTTCTCTAAGTATACACCAGGGTTCCCAAAAGCGGTACTAGCTTCTTGCTGTGTAATTTGAATTCCTTTTACAAGCTCTTCTTCATGGCGCGCAACACGAATACCTTTTCCGCCGCCACCTGCAGTCGCTTTAATAATAACTGGATATCCAATTTGATTAGCAAGCTCGATCGCTTCTTCGGTATTTTTAATAATCCCTTGTGAACCTGGTACAATCGGAACCCCTGCTTCTTTCATTGTATCACGTGCAACGTCTTTTGTGCCCATCTTTGAAATGGCTTCTGGGCTTGGGCCGATAAAAATCAAGTTACACTCACGGCATAATTCTGCAAAATCTGCATTCTCTGCTAAAAATCCATATCCCGGATGAATTGCATCACAACCTGTTAATTTCGCAACACTAATAATGTTCGTCAAATTTAAATAACTTTCTTTTGAAATCGTTGGTCCAACACAATACGCTTCATCTGCAATTTGCACATGAAGTGACTCTTTGTCTGCTTCTGAATAAATTGCAACTGTTTCAATATCCATTTCTTTACAAGCACGAATAATTCGTACAGCAATTTCCCCACGATTGGCTATTAATACTTTTTTTATCATCACAAAGACTCCCTTATTACGCTTTTACAAGAAATAGCGGTTGTCCATACTCAACAAGCTGTCCGTTATTAACAAGAATTTCAACAATTTCGCCCTCTACATCTGCGTCAATTTCGTTAAATAATTTCATAGCTTCAACAATACATACGATAGAATCTTTCGATACTCTGTCCCCAACACTTACATATTGAGGTGTATCAGGCGAAGAAGAGGAATAAAATGTCCCTACCATCGGTGATGTGATTTTATGTAGGTTTTCATTTTGAACAGCTTTCTTCTCTTCTTGTTTTTGCACTTCTACTTGTGCTGCCGCTACTGTCGTTTCTACTTCAACAGATGCTGCTGGTTGTACTACCTGTTTCGTTACCGGTGCTTGCACAGTAACAACTTCATTACCACGTTTTTTCATTTTGATTGTTGTACCGTCTTTTTTGTATTCAAATTCATCAATATTAGAGCTATCAATTAATTTAATTAATTCACGAACTTCTTGAATTTTAAACATGTAAAATCCACTCCCATACTCTTGTTTGTCCCGTTTTTACAGATTGGCATCAAATTGATTTACTGTAAAAATACGATGTATTCTATTAGAAAATTTATTCCTATGACATTTACTAATAGAAATATTTACTATTCCCATCTTACGCTAAATTTTTTAAACATTCCAATTTATATTTCTTTATTATAAATCGAAATTCCTGTAAAAATATTATTCCACCAAAAAATTATTACCTAGTAATAATACCAAGTTTCACACGAAATTGGCAAGACCACTTCCTAAAAAACATTCTTTACTTTTTCAAAACTGTACAGTATAAAAACGTAATTCCCTCAGCATTCTTCATTTTATCTACGGCAAAAAAACATATTTTTACCAAATATTATTTTTTTGTTTACGTGCCGTTCATTCTTCCTTCATAAAAGAATAGTATGTTCAAAGTGTAGAAAATTTATTGTAGTGAGGTGCGGACATATGATATGGCTCATCCTGTTCTTGCCTGCCGTAGTGATTTGGGCATTGGTCCTCTTCATCCACGTCAAATCCGGAAAAAGTAATCACCATCATCATGAACCATTAATCTTTTACTCACAGCGTATTTCCCCGTTTCCAATTGAAAATACTAAATACAACTGCAAAGATGAAATAGAAAAAGGCTATCGAAAACGATAGCTTTTTTCTATTATTCTTTTATCTAATTTGAAGAAAAAACACCCATTATAATGAATATGCCACTTTATTTTACTGATGGATCAAATTTCACACCTACATCTTTTGAACCACCCTCACTTCTTACGAGCTGAATAATTTTATTCGCTTCTTTTTGTGAATGCTTTGCCGATTTAACTGTTACTTTAATGTCCGTTCCATCAGCTCTTACAAGAGCATCCTTATATCCACCTTGAGATTTAATCACTGTCTCAAGTAATTGTTGCTTCGTTTCCATTGTAGTGATTGCATCAAGATTATCTTTCGCTTTACTCTTTTCTTCTGCTGAAGATTTTGATGACTTCATTACATTTTGTAACTTTTCTTTCTCTACACTACGCTGATCTTCCATTTGCATACGTAACGCTGTGAAATTCTCATCGCTTGATTGAACTGTTACGCTAGCCTCTTTTTTACTTGTTTCTTTTTTATCATTCTCTTTTTTGTCTGTTTCTTTATTTGTAGTTTCCTTGCTTGTACTTTCTTTTGTTGTCTCTTTATTTGTAGTTTCTTTCGTTGTTTCTTTTGTAACTGCTTTATCAGCACCTTGCTTTTCTTGTCCCATCTTTTCACCCGTTGCCGGTGCTGCAGTATTCATTTTATCAGGAGTTGTTACGTAATAAACAGATAGTACAACCACTAAACTTAACATCGTTAATAACCAAACCGTTTGTTTTTTTAACACTTTATTTCCTCCCTATCAATTTTTCGGTGATACTGAAACGCGATGAGCTGGTACATCTAATAATCGCGTCACAGCTTCTTTTACCATTGCTTTTATTTGTATATTATCCACTCCCTTTGCTACGACCAGAACACCTCGTACTTTCGGTTTCTCTGTTCGCAAAACAATTGGAGTTTCTTTATCACCTTCACGTATAATGACGGTCTTTTCATCAAGAGACTCGTCTTCTACTTCCCTTTTACCGCCTGCTTTATCAGTTTCACCTGTCGTTTGTGAACGTTTTACTGTATTTTTCTCGAGTATTTTTTCTTCAGATGAATCTAAGTTCACTTTAATAGTTACGTCTTTTACTCCGGCTATCTCTTCTAAAGAAGCTTTCAATTCTTGTTCATACGCTTTTTCGTATTTTTCTACATTTGACATATTATCATTGTTTTTTTGTCCGAAAGTTGGTACATCTTTATCTTGGCTTTGACTTGTCTTTTCTTTAAACACAGGCACTTCTTCTTTTTTAGGTGATAAGAAATTACTAGAAAACATAAGCGCAATCCCAAGTATGAGTAGGACAAGCAAAAACTTAGGTGTTACCTTTTTCCCCTTCTCATTACTTTCTTTTCCATCCCCATTTAATAGGTTTCGAAAAAATGAGAACCTCGAATTTTTATCTTTATTGTCCATTTACGCTACCTGTCCTCCCTTCCATCTGAACTTGGATTTGTTTATCCTCTAGTTGCCACCTGCTTGAAAAGAAATCTTTCATTTCTACATTCGTTTCTTCTATTTTTTTTGGAGGTTCTTTCATATTAATTTCAATTGGCTTTACTGTTTCGATTGCATCATTTTTACTACGTTCTTTTTCTTTCAACGTCACAACAACAGATTGAATATCTTTCGCTGACTTTACTTCTTCTGCACTTTCCACTGCGACTATTTGTATTTCAGAGACTGTCATACCATACTTTTTCTCAAACTCTTTTCCTACGTCTTTTTTCATTTTGGTAGCCATCTCTTCTAAACTATATGCACGTGTTAGAGCTTGTATTTCTTTTTTCTTCGAATCTATCGAATTTTTTACAGATCCATCTGCTACGTACTTTTCTTCATTGAAATTTGCGATAACTTCATTTACATCTGTTTGTAACAACTTAAATAGAGGCGTTAAAATTAATACGACTAACAATAGACTTACAACGAATTTAACGTACTTTTGCAAATTTGAATTTGGAAGAATAAGATGAAGCATTGTCGCTAAGAGTAAAAAAACGATAATATTTCTAATCCACTCTGTAACAAATTGCACACTCTTCACCTCCTACCGCATCATGAGAGTGATGTTCCCGGCAGCAATAATAATTGTGATACTTAAAAAGAACATAAATGATACGATAGCTAAGCAAGCAAATACGTAAATGATACTTCGTCCAATGATATCTAAACATTGAATAATTGCTCCTCCGCCTACTGGTTGCAATACTGCTGCTGCGAATTTATAAATAAACGCGATACAAAAAATTTGAATCGCTGGGAAAGCGACAATTAAGCATAAAATAACGAGCCCGATAATTCCGACTGTGTTTTTTAATAATCCAGATGCACTAATAACAGTATCCGCCGCCTCAGTAAACATCCTTCCTACTACAGGAATGAAGTTTCCTGTTACAAATTTAGCCGTTTTCACAGCTATACCATCAGCAACGGCTGACGCTGTTCCCTGTACAGATAATACGCCTAAAAAAACCGTCAAAAAGATACCAATAATCCCAACACTAACGTTTTGCAAAAGCTTGGACAATTTCGTAACTTTATATTGATCACTCATCGTACTTACAATACTTAATATAGTTGCAAGTAATAAAAGTGGTAGAACGATATAGTTCATAAGAAGCCCACTCGTATTCATTAAGAAGATGATGATTGGATGAAAAAATGCTACAGAAACAACACCGCCGCCTGTTGCTATGAGTGCAAGTAAAATTGGTAATAACGCTAGTATGAAATCTACCATTGTTTGTATCGTCTCTCTTGCATATGTCATGACGACATAAAAACTATTTAAAGCGAAAATAATAAGTACCATGTATACGACTGCATCAGCGATTTTACTTACACTACTCTTTGAAAAAGCAGATTGCAACGATTGCAACAATGCACTGAAAATCGTGAGCATAATGAGCGTTCCAAGTAACTTTCCATTTGCAACAAGCTCGTGAAATAAATATTTTAGTAGACCTATCATCCACTCTTTTATGGAGAACTCTTTTTCTCCCTTTACAAACTCCATAAAGCTTCCTTTTTGACTCTCTGGTAAATAGCCTCCATACTTTGTAACAAGCCCGTCCCAAAATTGCTTCACATCTTCAATTCCCAGCTTATCCAATTGTTGATCAACGACGTTTGTTTCTATAGGAGAAGCTTGTACAACA
This sequence comes from Bacillus sp. JJ783, assembly GCF_036963225.1. Lineage (NCBI taxonomy): Bacteria > Bacillati > Bacillota > Bacilli > Caryophanales > Bacillaceae > Bacillus > Bacillus sp. JJ783. The sequence goes on from NZ_JBALMG010000022.1 coordinate 44,641, forward strand.
ATCGGTAAAGAAAAGAAAAGGAAGCAAGTAAATAGTAGCTTAGCTCCAAACTTCCTCAACATTCACTCCCCCTTATCCCGTAGGTAAAAAACCGAGAATTGTTTCAATTACAACCGTCAAAATAGGAATTGCCATGACGAGAATTAAGATTTTCCCAGCTAATTCAATTTTCGAAGCGATTGCACCTTGACCAGCATCCTTTGTAATTTGCGCACCAAACTCAGCGATATAAGCAATCCCTATAATTTTCAATAACGTTTCTACATATACGTTGCTAACCTTCGCTTCACTCGCCACTCTCTCAATCATTTGTAAAATAGAATGAATTTGATCGATTAAGAGAAGAAACATCATGCTACCAATGAACACAATAAATAACGATGTAATACTAGACTTATGCTGATTCAAAACAGCAGCTAAAAATGTAGCAACGAGGCCTAATCCGACAATTTGTATAATTTCGATTCGAACCGCCTCCTTTACTGGAAGAGAAAGACACTTTTAATCTTGTCGAATAGAGTATTAATTAAAAATGCAACATGAAACAAAATAACGACAAAACCGACAAGGATAACCCAATTCGCAATATCCTCTCGCTTTAATTCTTTTAGTACAGTATGAATGAAAGCTAAAACAATGCCGATTCCGGCGATTTGAAATATTAATCCAACATCAATGGACATCGCCTTTCTCCCCCCTATAGCAGTAAGATTACGATAAGTAGCCCTGCCAGTACCCCTAAACTCTTTATCATTTTTTCATATTGTAGTTGTAATGCTTTCGCTTCTCCTTCTTCTCTCTCCAAATGTGTAATACATAAGCGAATATGTTTTTGTTGTGATTCACGATCATGTTGTCCAAGTGTTTCACCAAATTGTTGCAGTATTTCATACTCGGTTTGTTTAAACGCCGTTAACGTCCAGTTCTCCTTCAAACTATCAATCCAAGCTTCTCTAACTGTTTGCTCCCCGCCCTCTAGCCGTTTCGAAAAGCTTTGAAATATCCAATTTAATGGCTTCGGCATTTGTTTGACTAAACGCTCTGCAGCCTCAGATAACGGCGTGTGTCCATACATAATTTCAGCTTCTAATGATTGCAATGCTGCCTTCAATAACCTAAGTTGCCGCGGTCTCTCACTGTACCTTTTAGCGTATGAAAATCCGAAAAAGGTGCTAACAGCAACTATTAATACCGCACCAAATATTTTCACCATACGCCTTGAGCCTTTCTATGAGGTAATACTGATTTTCCATATTTATCTTTCACTTGCATAACCGTTCCTGGCCCTCTCGCTTTTGACAATTCCACAAACCGATCAAATACACCCAGTTCCAGCACCGCCTGTAACGATGGACGTTTCACAACATCATCATAAGAAAATCCGTGTGCACTTATAAAAAGCTGAACGCCGGCATGCACCGCCTCCATAATTGCTTCACTATCTTCTTTACGTCCAATTTCATCTACGATTAATACGTCTGGGCTCATAGAACGGATCATCATCATCATTCCTTCAGCTTTTGGACAAGCGTCTAATACATCTACTCGCGTGCCAAAGTCATATTGCGGGATTCCTTTCACACAGCCCGCAATTTCTGATCGTTCATCAACAATTCCCACTTTACATGAAGGGATTTTCGAAGCACTTACACCTTGACTCATACAGCGTGCTACATCTCTTAAAAGTGTTGTTTTCCCCGTTTGCGGTGGGCCTATTACCATCGTGTTTAACCATCGTGATTCATAAAGATATGGCAGAAGCGGCTCAGCAATCCCTATTTTTTGACGGGCAATCCGAATATTAAAAGAAGAGACATCCCGAATCATTTTCACTGCACTTTTTTCTGTAATGACTTTTCCAGCTAGACCAATTCTATGTCCTCCTCGTAGTGTCACATATCCACGTTTCAATTCCTCTTCCATCGTATAAATTGAGAATTGACTTAATTTATTCAATAAATGGATTGCATCTTCCGCTGTAGCGATATAGTCATAGAAAAACACTTCTCCATGTGCGATACACTCTAGTGGTCTTCCAATTCGAACACGAATTTCCTCTAGAGCATCGTATTGTTTACAGCCTTCAACTAACTGTCTCATCGTTTTCGGTAAAACTTCTAATACTTCTTTCATAAGCTTCTCCCCGCTATACTCGACTTACTATTTCAACAACGCGATAAAAATGCAGCCAATTCCAAGCGCTAGAAAAAAGAGTTTCAAGAAAGAAATCTCACTTGCTACACTCGCTATGCCAATTGTCATTGTTAAAATTAATACGGTCGGTCCAACAAACGCCAACATACCATTTATAAACAATGCTTTCTTCGCATCATTCACGTAAAGCATAAGCAAAGCGGCGAATATTTCCGCGCTACCTGAAAACAACCGAAGTAACCCCATAACAAGCACGGATGTTTCCATTGCCGCTAGCCACTGTTTCATTCTCCCACCTTCTCCCATAACAGTTACTACTTCCTTATTCTGAAAAAAATATATTTGTACAACCATATGCAGAGGTTGTCTATTTCAGAAGTAAAAACATAATTTTTCTCTATCGATTTTATTAAAACCTGAATATTCTAATTAATTTATGGTATATTTAATAGAAAAGGAGCATAGATGATGAAGGCAGTTACTTTATTACCACTCGATTTACGATATGCAAATGTGATTTTTGAGCTATCAAGCAATCCACATGTAAAAAATGCATTAGGGATAAAGTAAAACTTTAATCAGTGGGGGTTTTGTTCATCC
>NZ_JBALMG010000022.1:47462-64339 GCF_036963225.1 Bacillus sp. JJ783
TTTTGAGGTGGGAGTCTTACTACCCGCAAATAGCGGGATAAAAGTAGATTCAGTGGAAGATACAAAGGCATTCATTCTTTTTGCAATTGGAGAGGAACGAAAAAAACACTCTTTATCAAGAGTGATTGTAAATGAAGAAAATGAAATAATTGGCCTCACTACACTTAAACACATTAATTACGAACAAAAGCACTCACATATTGGAGGTTGGCTCGGCTATCAATATTGGGGAAGAGGCTATAACGAAGCTGCTAAAAAAGAGATCTTTAAAATCGCTTTTTTAGACTTGCAACTTACATACGTATTTGCCGGTGCTAAAACGACTAACATTCGCTCTTTAAAAGCACAAGAGAAACTACCTTACATTTCATTACATGTGGAAAACAAGTTTCCAGACGAACATGCTGCTTTGGAGAAAGAAGTAAAATCACCTTGCGTACTGCATGTTGTATCATGCGAAAAATTTTCAAATTGGTTGAAAGTACAAAATGAGGGGGGAAAATATGAAGGGATTGAAAATTAGTTTAACAATTGTAGTAGAATTAGCTATTATTTATCTTTTTTCAAAAATGGTTGGCTGGTCATTTATGGAGAGCTTTTTCCTTGGCAGTCTAGCAATATTTGCAATTACGTGGTTAATTATTATGAGTAACTTTAGAAATAACAATATGGATCATGTAACGAATAAAACTTTTACCGGTGTTGAAACTGGTGAAATACGCCCGTTTCAAATTGTTTTGACTCCATATATTATGGGTACCCTTTCACTCGTCACAGTTAGTTTTGTTATAACCGCAATTTACTATCTTCCCTATTTCCTATAAAAAAAAGCACTCGTGATAATCACGAGTGCTTTTCTACTATGCACGAGAAACGTATTTACCTTCACCAGTGTTGATGATAAGCATTTCGCCTTCGTTAATGAAGATTGGTACTTGTACAACAAGACCAGTTTCTAATTTAGCTGGTTTTGTTACGTTAGAAGCTGTGTCACCTTTAATACCAGGCTCTGTTTCTGCAACTTTTAATTCAACTGTGTTCGGAAGTTCAACACCAAGTACTTCATCTTGGTATGTCATAATAGATACTTCCATGTTTTCTTTTAGGAATTTTAATTCGCGCTCGATTTGGTTTTCGCCAAGTTCGATTTGCTCATAAGTTCCGTTATCCATAAATACGTGAGACTCACCACTCGCGTATAAGTATTGCATACGACGGTTTTCGATGTGTGCTTTTTCTACTTTTTCACCTGCACGGAATGTTTTCTCTTGAACAGATCCTGTGCGAAGGTTACGTAGTTTAGAGCGAACGAATGCAGCACCTTTACCTGGCTTTACGTGTTGGAAATCCATTACTTGCCAAAGGGCATTGTCCACTGAAATTGTTAAACCTGTACGAAAATCGTTTACTGAAATCATGTAAAAAAATCCTCCTGTGTATTACAAAATAATAAGTTCTTTTGGTGATTTCGTTATTACTTCATTACCTTCACTTGTTACAATAATATCATCTTCAATACGTACCCCGCCAACACCTGGAATATAAATACCTGGTTCTACTGTTACAGCCATACCTGGTTCAAGTACTGTATCAGAACGGAACGCTAAACCTGGTGCTTCATGGATTTCAAGACCGATTCCATGACCAGTAGAGTGTCCGAAGTATTCACCATATCCTTTTTCCGTTATGTAATCACGCGTTAATGCATCAGCCTCACGACCCGTTAAACCAGCTTTAATACCGTTCACACCACGTAGTTGTGCTTCTAAAACGATATTATAAATTTCTTTTAATTTATCAGATGGTTCACCGACTGCAATCGTACGAGTAATATCAGAGCAATATCCTTTGTAATAAGCGCCGAAGTCTAATGTTACGAAATCTCCTTTTTCTATCACTTTTTCAGATGCCACGCCGTGCGGTAATGCCGAACGAAGACCTGAAGCAACGATAATATCAAACGAAGAAGATGTTGCTCCTTGTTTTCTCATGAAAAATTCAAGTTCATTTGACACTTCAATTTCAGATACTCCCGGGCGAATGAATGATAGAATATGCTCAAAGGCAGCATCTGCAATCTGTGCAGCTTCCTTTAATATCTTAATCTCTGAATCAGTCTTTATCAAGCGTAACTTTTCTACAAGCCCAGAAGTTGGGATGAATTCAGCTTCGATCGCTTCATTATGCGTTACGTAAGAGCTATATGTAAGAGTATCTTGCTCAAATCCTAGCTTTTGAATTCCAAGTTCTTTAACTTGTTTCGCAACTTCATCAAGAATTAATCCTGCATGCTGCACTATTTCGTATCCAGCCGCTTGCTTACTAGCTTGCTCTACATAACGGAAATCTGTAATAAATAGAGCACGCTCTTTTGAAATTAGTACAACACCAGCTGTTCCTGTGAAATTCGCCATATATCTACGGCTATGTTCATTCGTTAATATGATACCGTCAATACCAGCCTCATCAAACGCACTTCTTAATCTCTCGATCTTTTCCATTACTTTATGCCTCCCTCAATTTCTCCATTAATGCAAATAACGCTAGCTTATAACCATAAAAACCAAATCCAACAATTTGTCCCGCACAAACAGCCGCTGTCACAGATTCATGACGAAACGACTCACGCTGATGAATGTTAGAAATATGTACTTCAATAACTGGAATCGAAACACTTGCTATAGCATCCCGAATCGCGTAGCTATAATGCGTAAATGCACCCGGATTTAGAATGATTCCTTCATATATGTCATCAGCCTCATGAATAATATCAATAATAGCTCCTTCATGATTCGATTGAAAACATTCTAACTCCACTCCCATTTTCTCTGCTTCTTGTTTCATATCTGTTTCAAGCGTCGCTAACGTTCCTTTTCCGTATACATTTACTTCCCTAACGCCAAGGCGATTTAGGTTCGGACCGTTTACGAGGAGTAACTTTTTCATTTTCTTAAAACCCCTTAATATTAAAGAATGTCTATACGACATTTTAACATAGGAATCACTTATTTGAATAGTTTGTCTTCTCGACCCCTTCTCCTCTATTTGTATTATTCGATTCGAATGCTACAGAATACGAAATAAAAACACCATATAATATAAAGATACATACTGTCGTTACAATTGTTTCTTTCGGTAAATGGAGTGCACTTTTAATAACAGGTGCCATTAGCCCCATCCCCAAAAATAATAATGCCCACCAAAATAAACCGTATAGTACGCCAGGTAATACTCCTTCAAACTTTTTAAAAAGAGCTTTATAGAGAAATGCCACTAAAATTGAAAGAAGTCCCATACAAACGATACCTAGTACATTTCCCCAAACCCCTTCTTTCCAATCTCCAAATGCAAACGGTAAAAGTAAATAGTTAGGGCCAGCTTCTGTAAATGAGAATATATGAAGGAAATACCATATACCTCCCCAAAATAAGCCACCAAATAAACCAATTTGTACAAAGTTTCTTATTGTTGATTGTTCTTGATTCACATTGACACCTCCGCTCAATAGTATGCCCGAAACTATTTTGAAGCATGTTTAAATCCTGCAAAATTTGTCTATAAAAAGAATAAGAAATGTCCGACTCTCGTAACATTTTTCCTTGTCATCTGCCTGTATTTGTCGATAAAATAAAGGAAACTCGGTGATTGTCTTATTTCAAGATGATAAAACCAAGTATGACAATTGCCTCTTTTTCTACATAAGAGAGAAACAAATACAGGTTGGTGTTAACATGGCAGAAGAGTCAAAACAAATATATGGCGGGCAAGCAGTCATAGAAGGAGTTATGTTTGGCGGTAGAGAATATACTGTTACAGCGGTTCGTCGTAAAGATAAATCGATTGAATTTTATCGTTTACCACGCGTTCGTAATAAAGCATTGTCTCTACTAAAAAAAATTCCATTTTTACGAGGTATTGCCGCTATTGTGGATGCAAGTGCGAATGGAGCGAAACATTTAAACTTTGCTTCAGAACGATTTGATGTCCACCCAGAAGAAGATGAACAACTTGCAAATAAAAAAGAAGAACAATCAAAATTAACGATGGTATTAGGAGTTGCAGCAGTTGGCGTTTTATCGTTCATATTCGGTAAAGTAATTTTCACAGCAGTTCCTGCACTTTTAGCTGAATTAACGAGACCGATTTTCCCATCTCATACAGGGCAAATCATTGTCGAAAGTGTCATTAAGCTCATGCTATTATTGAGCTATATATACTTCATTTCTTTAACCCCACTTATTAAGCGGGTATTTCAGTACCACGGTGCGGAACATAAAGTAATCAATGCTTACGAGAATAATCTTCCACTGACTGTAGAAAATGTTCAAAAGCAAACTCGCCTCCATTATCGCTGTGGCAGTAGCTTTATTATATTTACGGTCATTATTGGAATGTTTGTCTATTTCCTCGTCCCTACAGATCCGCTTTGGGCAAGGGTAGTAAACCGAATTTTATTAATTCCAGTTGTTCTCGGTATTTCTTTTGAAGTATTACAATTTACCAATCGATTACGAGATGTCCCTGTTTTACGAGTACTTGGATATCCAGGGTTATGGCTGCAACTATTAACAACGAAAGAACCAACAGATGATCAAGCGGAAGTTGCAATCGCATCGTTTGAAGAATTATTACGTTTAGAAAACAAACAATAATTATTTAAAAATGGTGTTCAACTCCTTTCCTCATCGTTAATATACTAATTTTAATATATGTTTTTAGGAGGTGTCCCTTATGAACGGTCGTTCGTTTACATTCGCTATATTTGTGCTTATTATCGGATTAGCAATATTCGGCCTTGTTTCATCTGTCATTACAAATCCAATGGAAGTATTGAAAAACATTGGTATCATGTTGGCTGTCGTCGGTATCTTTTACTTACTCTACAAAATGTTTACAAACTCTAGTGGTTCTGCAAATTCGCAAAGCTCATATAAGCGTGCAGCGAAACAATCGAACCGCAAACACGGGAAACAAAATGTAGCACCCCTAAGCAATTCTTTCTTGAAACGAAATGCTTCTGATGACAAGGGGAAAAAGGGTAATTCTCCATCGTTGAAAAGAAAAAGAAAACAATCTCATTTAACTGTCATTGAAGGTAAAAAAAACAAAAAGAAAGACCGTGCTTCCTTTTAGGAAATACGGTCTTTTTTTACCCCGGTTGGTGCGGGGCTAATAATCAGTGGAAGATGCGAAAAACCCTACTGATTAAAGTTTCACTTTATATGTTGAAGCACTTCTTTCAAACTTTTCTCTTTCATACTTTCGATACGAAGGTGATGGTTTTCAAATTGCAAATTTCTTGTCACATCATTAGGCACGACGACACACTTTAATCCTGCTGCCACTGCTGCTTTCAATCCATTTAATGAATCTTCAAATACAACAGCTTCTGATGGTTCAATTCCTAATTCTTCTATCGTAACTTTATAAAGAGCTGGATCTGGTTTTACCTTCTCTACATCTTCTCGCGTTTTAATCACTTCAAAATAATCTCTAATTTGTAGCTCTTCTAAAAAACGAACGACCCACTCCCTAGATGAACTAGAGGCTAATGCGATTTTCAATCCAAGTTCTTTCGCTTCTTCTAAATATTCTTTTACCCCGTCACGCGCTTTTGGTATTTTCATTTTCTCTTTATGTAAAGTTGTTACTTTTCCCTTTAATGCATGCTCGTTAAATTTTGCTTTTAATTGCTCTTTTAAATATGCATAAAGCACTTCATCTGTCGTTCCAATACATTTTGCAAATTCCTCTAAAGGTAACTCGCCGCCGTATTCACGAACAGCATCTCTGAAAGAGTGAAACCATATTGTTTCTGTGTCCACAATTAATCCATCAAAATCAAAAATAATTGCTTTCATTATTCTCCCGTCCTTTTCGATTGAAATAAAAAAGGAAACGCCACACGTTCCCCTTAATTACTTTTCTCTTCATTTGCTTTTTGAACACCACGAAGTGTTTCTACTCGAACTTCATCTTGTTCAAAGTATTGTACTAAATCACCGATACGGTCAATTGATTCCCAACTTAAATGATGTTCAATTCCTTCTACATCATTATAAATTTTGCTTTCATCCACACCGATAATGCGCATAAACTGTTCTAACAATTCATGACGATATACGAGACGTTCTCCGATTTTTTTACCTTTTGATGTTAATACAAGCCCTCTATATTTTTCATAAATTAGATATTCGTCTTTGTCTAATTTTTGCACCATTTTTGTTACAGAGGATGGATGTACACTAAGCGCTTCAGCAATATCAGATACACGGGCATAACCCTTTTCATCAATCAACAAATAAATTTGTTCAATATAATCTTCCATACTAGGGGTCGGCATCGGTTTCCTCCATCCAATTTCATTTTGCTTATTCCGTACGAAGCAATCAATAAAATGATACACCAGAAAGAATAACGTGACAAGGTGGAAACGAGCCTAAATATATAAAACAAAAAAAGAATCCATATTCGCATACAGATTCCCCTTATGTAAAATATTGAATTTCTGCATCGGGAAAATACTCATATATATAACCTCGTATTGTTTCTTCTAATACTTCCGCATCATCCTTTTGATATACATATTTCCCAATACCGTATCGTCCCCATTTATATTTCCGCTTCTCTTCATCCATTTCAAGTTTCGTATTCGGATAACGTTCTTGAATGACTTTTTTGGCTGGTTTCGTAAAACGATGTTGAATTAATTCGAACGTTAAATTTGGTATCGTCATATCTTTTAACGCATTGTACAATCGTTCAAACAATTCACGGTACCCTTCTTCCCACCCTTCATGCATATAAATTGGCGCAACAATAAAGCCAAGAGGATAACCAGCCCCCGCTACTTTACGAGCAGCCTCAATTCGCTCTTCAAATGGCGATGTCCCTGGTTCAAAATTTTTAATCACATAACGTGAATTAATACTAAATCGAAAACGCGTTTTCCCATTATGCTTTGCATCTAATAAATGATCGACGTGTGAATATTTCGTAACGAAACGTAAACGTCCATATTCACTTTCTCCGATGAACTCTATCGCCCGCTTTAATGCATGTGTTAAATGATCAATTCCAACGATGTCTGATGTACACGCCGCTTCAAATCTTGTTATTTCAGGGGCCCTTTCATCCATATATTGCTTTGCCTTCTCAAATATTTCATCTAGATTCACATACACGCGAACGTAAGGTTTACTCCCAAGTGTCGTTTGCAAATAACAATAATGACAATGCCCCATACATCCTGTTGCGAGCGGAATTGCATATTCAGCTGACGGTTTTGACGTATCAAACTTTAGCGTCTTCCTCACCCCAACGACAAGTGTCGCCTTTGCATTACGATATTTTTGCAATTCATTTTCGCCTGGCAAATTTCTAATTTGATTGTGTGATGTCGTTTCACGAATTTCCAATCCCATCTTCGTAAACTTCTCATAAAGCTCTTTTCCAAGCGGATATTCGAGTGCCCTCGGTTCAAAGTAAACGAGTTTTGGTATAAATGGTTTCATGTGCTTCCCTCCTCTCGTTAGTATGAGAAACAAAGAAAAATTAACACACATTAAAGTTTTCCACTTCAGTAACTTGTAAAGCAAGTTACTGGATGTTATAATTTGGATAACAGCTACCTTGCAAGGCAAGTTACCTGGATAAAAGGTGGTGAAATCATGCACAGTCAAATGTTAAAAGGTGTACTAGAAGGTTGCATTCTATATATCATTTCACAAGAAGAAGTGTACGGATATGAACTAAGTACAAAATTAAATAAATACGGCTTTACATTCGTAAGTGAAGGAAGCATCTATCCTTTATTGTTACGCATGCAAAAAGAAAAATTGATTGAAGGAACATTAAAAGCCTCCTCACTCGGTCCAAAGCGAAAATATTATCACGTGACCGATAAAGGATTAGAACAACTTGAAGAATTTAAACAAAGCTGGGGAATGGTTTCAACGACGGTAAACAACTTATTACAAGGGGAGTGATAGGGATGAAAGCGAAAGATATGATAGAACTAAACAACAGAAAACGCAAACTTCTAACACCTGAAAACGAAGTTGCTTATGGTGATATGTTAGTATATCTTCGGTTATCTAACGTACCCGAACATCAAGTAGAAGAACTATTATTAGAAATATTAGATCATCTCATCGAAGCACAAACAGAAAATAAAAATGCTTATGATATCTTTGGTGATGACTTACAACCTTATTGCGATGAACTTATAGCGGCTTTGCCAGCTCCAACTAAGTTAGAAAAATTTTCTTTAATCGGCTTTGTTATTAGCTTACTTCTTGCTATACAGTTTGGAATGGATACCGTTGCTTCTTTTTTCATTTTTCTTTTTGAAAAGAATACAGAAAGATTAAGCCCACCTTTTAGTATTCCTGGGACTACTTTGTCTATTTCACTTATCGTACTAGGTATACTTTTCATCTTATATTTATTAAAACGCTACTCTTTTGATCAAACGATGAATTGGAAAAGAAGGATTCTATTTGGATTCGCATTTGCTACTCCATTTTGTTCAGCTGTATTTTTAAATATCTATTTTAAAAAACAACCTTATCTCATTTATCATCTAACCTTTTGGCAAAACGCCTTAATCGCTATCCTATTTTTTATTTTATATAAATTACTATACAAAAAATCAAATTTTTAACAGCCTTTCAAACGGCTGTTTTTCTTCTGTCTAATTTTACAAATTGAAAAATTTCATAAAGAAAATAAGAAAAATGCAAAATAATTAAAGTTAATTGTTGACGTGATGCTTTTATTATCGGTATCATAAATCTTCGTGAGCAATTATTTTTCGTTATACGATTTTTTTATTATTACTGAATTTTTGAGAGGAGAAATTAGATGTCAGTTAAGAAGAAAACGCAAGTACGCACCGGCAAAATGGTACGTGAACTAATGTTAGCAGACGAAGATGTAAATGCTTCGCTAATTATGGTATACAGTGAAAACGGTGTAAACGCAGAAATTAAAATCGAGGGCTTAACGCCGAAATGTAACGAAGAATTATTTTTGAGCGGAAACGTGGATTGGAACAAGAGTGTTATTTATAAAATTGTTGATTTCACTGGGAACGCGGAAGTTGGTAAAGTTACATTAACAGCGATGAATAAGAACAATGTTTCTCTAGAAATTGAACGCGTTATGTGGAGCAAAGAAAATAAAGAAGCTGCTGAGCAAGAAGAAACAGTTGTAGAAGCTACTCCGAACAAAGAAGTAGTTGTAGAGGCTCCTAAAGCAGTTACACCCGCTCCTAAACCTGTTATGCGTGTAGAAACACCCGCTATAACACCTAAGCCTACTCCGGTACCAACGCCGAAGTCAGTAAGTGTTGAAGCAGCTGTAGAACTATCTACTCCAGCACCTGTGAAAAAAGCAGTACCTACTCCAGTTACAAAGCAAGAGACAGCACCGGTTACTCCTGCAAAACCGAAGCAACCTGCTTTGACTGAAACAAATACAAAACTACAAGAAAATTATGTTAAACTTGTGAAAAAGACAATTGAAGTTTGTCAAGATTACGAGCTTGGCATCGACATAGATGATTCTATTGAAGGATTAAAAAAAGAGCTACAAAGCCAAGGTATTAGCGTTACATTCGACAAAGAAATTATGGACGTTGTAAATCGCCTTCGTTCTTTACAAGATAAAGGAATCAAAGTAGAAAAAGTACTTAATTTACTATAAAAATAAGGAGATGGCGGTCGCCATCTCCTTATTTTTTATAATTCCATTCATTACTTTCATACTTCTCTTTTGCTAATGTTTGAACTTCATGAAGCTGTTCTTCTGTTAGTTCATACGGCACAAGCTCTATATCTAAACCTTTTTCAAATCCAGTTTCAAACGCTTGAATTAACTGTTCAATCGTAAATATACGGTCTGTTAATTCATTAATCGCTACCGCTTTAGAAGAAAACATGTTTTTCATACGCTCTTTTACACGTTCATTCGGGAATAAAAATAGATCGTATAACTCATCTAAATCTATTTCTAACGGAATAGAACCGTGCTGTAAGATAACACCTTTTTGACGTGTTTGAGCACTACCTGCGATTTTTCTTCCTTCAACTACAATTTCATACCAAGATGGTGCATCAAAACATACTCCTGAACGCGGATTTTTTAAATTCTCACGATCCTCTTCTGTTTTCGGAACTGCATAATACGCTTCTAATCCTAATGCCTTAAAACCGTCTAATAAGCCTTGCGAAATAACGCGGTATGCTTCTGTAACTGTTTTTGGCATATCCGGATGATCTTCAGACACAATAACACTGTACGTTAATTCTTTGTCATGTAGTACACCCCTGCCGCCTGTTTGACGACGAACGAATCCATATTTCTTTTCGTTAACTACATCCATATTTATATCTTTTTCAACACGCTGGAAATACCCGACTGTTAATGTTGGTACTTCCCATTCGTAAAAACGAATTGTTGGTGGCATTTTCTTTTCACTTTGCCAATTTAATAAACATTCATCTAACGCCATATTAAATGCTGGTGAACATTGACCAGAGTTAATATAACACCATTTTTCTTTTCCCATCCTGCACCTCATATAACCAATTATTTTTCACATTCTCTAGTCTACCAAATTCGACAAAATTTGTGAAAGAATACGAAATTTCTTCTTATATACAAATGAATCTGTTGCATAAATACATATGGGCATTATAATATTGAAAGTAGGATAAGAAAAAAGGGAGCGATAGAATCGTGTCAACAAACTTGATTATTATACTAGCGGCAATTGCAGCATTCATCGGCTACACTGTATGGATGTATTTCTATCAAAAAAAATTAATTAAAACACTTTCAGAAGAAGAATTTCGCGCTGGCTACCGTAAAGCACAGCTTATCGATATTCGCGAAGCAGATGAATTTAACGCGGGACATATTTTAGGTGCGCGTAACATTCCATTATCACAAATTCGCCTTCGCCACAAAGAACTTCGCCAAGATCAACCGGTTTATTTATATTGCCAAAGCGGATTCCGTACAGGTCGTGCAGCTCAATACTTAAAAAAACAAGGCTACACAGATTTCTACCAATTAAAAGGTGGATTTAAATCTTGGTCAGGCAAAATTAAAAAGAAATAACATACAAAAAACTAGCTGCACAGTGCAGCTAGTTTTTTTATTCCATATTGTTCGCAATGTACAGTAGATTTTGTTTAATCACATCTTCATCTTTCTCATCTACATTACGATATAATAGCTGGTATTCAATCCCCTTCTCTTTCCATATAAGCGTAGCAAATTCGTCCCCTCGCTCGTAATCATCCTTATTTTTAAAATAAGCAGGTGCTCCATTATTCAATTTCATTTGTTCTTGAAATCGATTCTCTTCTACGAGGTATGGAAAACTGTAAGAAAAGTTGGCCACTGTTAACTCTATATAATCGTGCCTTCCTTTCTCTTGTTGCTTATATTTAATCGTTAAGACAGCATTCTTCTTTCCCATCGTTCTTACCTCTCCCTTCACATCACTCGTAATGTCATAAGGTAAAAACGTTGGAACTTTAAACTTCGCCGGAAAATATTTTGGAATTTCCTTTAGCGGAATCGGATCAGTAACACGGTCCTTAGCCCCTCCTGTTGTTCCTACAAATGTTTTTTCTTCTTGTATCGTTTGTTGAAATGAACATGAGCTAAGTATTACACTAGAAAACACGAAACAAATGATTCTTTTTTTCAATTTGTTTCCGCCCTTTCATACCGCCCTCTTAATGAGCGAAGCGTTTATACTCTCTTCTATTCGCTTCGTTATCAAACGCTTCCTCCGAAAACTTTCCACGTTATTCTCACACATTTTGACAAAAATTCTTTGCAGACATAAAAAAGACCCCGCTACTCTTACGCCCAAATAAAAAGGTTACGCGAGCAACAGAAGTCATGCTTATAACATAGATTGTGAAAAGCTTTTCAGGTCAAGATTTTTTCATTCTTATTATTTTCCCCTTATAATTGAGTAAAGAGGTGATACATATGGCCAATATAAAACAAATTGCAAAAACTGCTGGTGTATCCATATCAACGGTTTCCCGTGTCCTTAATAATCATCCTTACGTAAAAGAAGAAAAACGTAAGCGTGTTCTAGATGCAGTTGAAGAATTGAACTATGCAAAAAATATAAATGCTATCCATTTAATAAAAGGTAAAACATATACGATTGGCGTTATGCTACCTTTCATTAATGTTCCATACTTTAGCACGATCATTGAAGGAATCGGAAACGAAGCGTTAGCAGCTGGATATCATATTAATTTATGCCAAACGAATTACGATAGTATTGAAGAAATTCGCGTTCTTGAAATGATGAAAATGAAGCAATTTGATGGGATGATTATTTGCTCTCGCACGAGTTCATGGGAACAAATTGAACCGTTTGCAAAATTTTCCCCTATTATTTCATGTGAAAAAATGAACCATCCTCTCATTTCATCTGTCTATGTAGATCATTATGAGGGCTTCCGTCTCGGTACTTCCTATTTACTCAGTAAAGGTCATGAAAAAATCGGCATTTGTTTAGCAAGAAAAACAAGTGTTAATTCAATCGAGCGTGAAAAAGCTTTCGCCGATACCCTTCGTCACGAAGGAAAAACAGTACACCCTGATTGGATTTTCCATCAATGTTATACGATGCAGGACGGGGCAAAAATACTTCACCGTATTTTAAACATGAAAAATCGCCCAACCGCTATTTTCACAGCGAACGATCAAGTTGCTGCTGGTTTATTAACAGAGGCAAAAAAACATGGCATTCGCATACCTGAAGACCTCGCTATCCTGGGATTTGATAACCATGAAATTTCAAAAGCATTAGAAATTACAACTATTGAACATCCCGGGCTCACAATGGGATCACATGCCTTTTCTTTATTCCATAAACAAATTCAAAGCAAGCAAATTATCGGCAGCACAGAAGAACTTTCGTTCCATTTAATTGAGCGAGAAACAGTCTAAAAAAGGAGCGTTAACTATAGCGCTCTTTTTTTAGTTCTCCGCCTATTGACTTTATATTTTTCATCTCATATAATTAACCTAACGAACGGTAGGTAGGGGATGAAAATGACAGCAAACCGCATTAAAGCTGTAGCACTTTCTCATTTCGCGCGCTACGGCTACGAAGGAACTTCATTAGCAAATATTGCTCAAGAAGTTGGGATTAAAAAGCCATCGATTTACGCACACTTTAAAGGAAAAGAAGAGCTATATTTTACATGCTTAGAATCCGCTCTTCAAAAAGATTTGCAGAGCTTCACAGACGATATAGAAAATTTTTCCAAATCATCTACTGAAGAATTGCTCTTAAATTTGTTAAAAGGCTATGCAAAACGATTTGGTGAAAGTGAAGAATCAATGTTTTGGTTACGAACTTCTTATTTTCCGCCGGATGCATTTCGCGAACAAATTATTGATAAAGCGAATGTACACATTGAAAATGTCGGAAAACTTTTATTCCCTGCGTTTAAAAGAGCAAGCGAACAAGATGAACTGCATAACATTGAAGTAAAAGACGCTTTGGAGGCTTTTTTATGCTTACTTGACGGCCTTATGGTTGAACTACTATACGCAGGTTTAAATCGTTTTGAGACACGTTTAGAAGCTTCTTGGAAAGTATTTTGGCGCGGACTTTCAAACTGACGGATTGCTCCTTTGCAATGCGTCGTTTTTAAGCCCTTTACCTAACGACTGGTAGGAAGGAGAAATGACATATGGCATGGATTTATGTAATCATAGCTGGTATTATTGAAATCTTTTGGGTTATTGGACTTAAAAAAGCGGAGGCACCACTTGAGTGGGCTGGTGTTGCTCTATTAATTACAATTAGTTTCGTCTTATTATTTAGAGCTTATAAAGATTTACCTGTCGGTACTGTATATGCAGTCTTTACAGGAATTGGAGCTGGTGGAATCGTTCTTACCGAGATTTTCATCTTCGGAGAACCTTTCTCTATTGTAAAAGTATTATTAATCGGTTTAATCTTCTTCGGCGTAATTGGTTTAAAACGAGTAACAGAAGAAAAAGAATCGAAGGAGGCTGCATAAAATGGCTTGGGTATTTTTAATTCTAGCTGGTATTTGTGAAATTATTGGTGTACTCTTTATGAAAGTAGCCACTGAAAAGAAAGGCTGGGCACCAAAAGTTATTTTAATCGCTAACTTCGGCGTAAGCTTCTTCTTCTTATCCCTTGCAATGAATACATTACCGATGGGAACTGCTTATGCAATTTGGACTGGAATCGGAACTGCCGGAAGTGCACTTCTCGGTATTCTTATTTTCCGTGAATCAGCGGATTGGCGTCGCCTTGCCTTCTTAAGCTGCATTCTGTGCGGCGCTGTTGGCTTAAAATTATTAGGCTAACGTGAGGTGAATGTCATGTGGAAAGAAAAAGGAAAACAAATGTTAGCATGGATTACACTCGGGATCGTCATTCTATTACAAATAAGTTTTCATATAATAGAATGGTTGTTTCATAAAGTAATATCCATTCTTACATTCCTTCCCAACATGGCACTTGAAATTGCATCTATCGCTTGGTCAATTATTGCCTCCATTACTATCGTGATTATATGGAGCATCGCCAAACTTTGGAACAAGTTATTTAAAGAGGACAGTTCTTCTGAAAAGAAGTAACTGTCCTTTTTTATGTCTATTTAGATTTTCTATAGAAATTTGATGCGATAAGACAAAGCAAACCAACTATGACAACACTCATACCAATCCCTTTATGCAAAATAGGAAATAGCGGTGGTATATCCGAATAAAAATTTGCTAATATGAGACCTATTGAAAATAAAAGTACTCCTATTCTATATAACCATTTTCTTTTGTTCATCATTCTCCCTCCTAAAATTTTTCATACCCTCCTTTCTTTTGGACATACTACCTAAAAAAGGAGTGAATAATATGCAAAATTCTATACATAAGCAGATCCTATTTTTATTTTTCCTCTTTCTCATTCTCGTTATCATTTTCAGCTTTATATTACATACTCCGAAAGATGTGCCTAATAGCGTTTCTTTTTATAAACTTTTGCTCTCGTATTGCCGTTATTGAAGAAGGTGCCTTTTATGAGGCACCTTTTAAAATTCTCTCTTCTCATACAATTTCACTGAAACGAAGATAGATACTATGAACATGCATATTGAACTAACGAATAACACGCTGTTATATAGTTGAATTTGTTCTAGGTTGATTTGAAAGAACATAGAACAAATTGCTATCGGTGCTATTAGTATGAAAAGCGTAATAAAAATAGTTTTTTTATACGCTAACCAAAACGATATTGGTAAAACAAAGCTTAAATACACTAAAATAAAGCTAATACTAGCAACCATTGTCGTTTCAATAAATTCAAATAGGTTAACCCCATTCTTCATTCCCATCGTGAAACAACCGACCGTTACGCTTATAAAAAGAATAATAATTGCTACTATATATTTCGCATACACAATTTGTTTTCTCAATATTGGTAAACTATTTACTATAACTTCACTCTCATTTTTACTATCTGCTTCAAATGTTTTTACTGTTGCCCCAATTGTAATAATTACTGACATAATTATGAACAGATTTTCCGTATCTGTTAAAGCCATATAAAAGAAAACAGGATACAATATGTACCAAATTAAAAATTTCCATTGAATGATGAAATCTTTTAAAATTAGTTGTTTCAACACTATTCTCCTCTCTCTTACAAATCACGCTCACTATACAAATTAATTGAGAATAACATAGACATGATATATAAAAGAAGCAGCCCAGCTATAAAACAGACATTTACGACTAGACTTGTGCTCCAAACATTCTCTACATCTAACCACACGTTACTTACAATCACTCCACTTAAATACCCCAATGCAAGTCCGGCAAACGGAGCAATTTGTTTTGCACTGCTATACCCTACTGAAAATTCAATTGGAAGTACAATTATGCTATAAACAAAACCACCTGTTATTCCACCAAGAATCGCTCCCCACAGCATAAATCCAGTTATATGTTCATTTTGTAACTGAATTAAACCAACCACAAGTGAGAAAATCCCACCTAAAACAACTAAAATGCTTACAAATATGTATTTTGCTATGACAATTTCTTTTCGTTGAAATGGAAGACTATTTACTAGCATTTCACTTTTATTTTTATTCTCATAACTCATTGACAGCATCATTCCAAGAACAGGTATAAACATGCTAAATGTCGTCAGAAAACTATCACTACTAAAATCAACAATAGCAAGGAAAAACAAACATATAAGATAAGCAAACCCTAACTTTCTTTGCAACATCATATCTTTTAAGACTAGTTGCCTGATCATTTATTGCACCTCCTAATATGAAAATGCCCCTTCTATAACTCTGTCTCCTGAAACATTTTCATTGAGAGCAACATGGATATGACTATACTTACTAACAATCCGATACCAAAAACACTCATTGATAATATAGCATCTTCAGAGTGAAGTACTTTTAGCATGATTGTTTTATCACCAAAAACATTGCACATAAGGCCAATCATACCCATTAAAGGAAAAATCATAATCACATTCAAGACAGTAGTAGCTTTATATCCTCCAATGTAATTAGTAGGTATCGTTACTACACAATAAATCAAGGTTGCTACTATTGCTGAAAATATTGCATATCCTGGAATAACTATATCTCTGTTCAATAAAATATTTCCTAATATTACGACTATAAAAGTTGTACTCAGACCGGCTATAATAAATAATGTGGTTGCAATATATTTAGCTATAACTATCTCTTTTCTTGTTATAGGCAAACTCACTAATACTTTTTCTGTTTTACTTTTCTCTTCATAATAAAAAGAAATATATATAATCG
>NZ_JBALMG010000023.1:0-23418 GCF_036963225.1 Bacillus sp. JJ783
ATCTATCGGCAACGATTACAATTTCTTGTAATTTATTTTACAGAATTGTCTTTTGATTTGCAAATGCTCATTTTTCGATTTTTCGATTAATTTTGTTTATTCTATACAAAATAATATGTAGAAAAGTAAAAAATATGATGAGAAACGTTAGTAATTATCGAAATAATATGCGATAAAATAGTGAAAATCAATAAAGTGAATTTACGGAATATTTTTAACAAATGGTAGTTTACTCTTTTCTGCTAGAGTGTTTTCAAGTACAATTAAAATGACTGAATCATCTAACTATTTAGTGGTATAGAGGGGGGAGAAGAGATATGAAACGTAATCCGTTGATTCCGTTCGCTCTTATTGCGGCATTAGGTATTATCGTTATGTTTGTATTTTCATTTCAGGGGCTAAATAAATCTAAAGAGTTAGCTGATGCAAAAAATGGCGGGAAACCAGCACAAACAGCATCAAAGCCAGAGGATATTGTAAAGCAAAGCTGTACGAGCTGTCATGGTGATCAGTTACAAGGGGCGGTAGGACCTAATTTACAAAAAATTGGTGGGAAACTTTCGAAAGATGAAATTAAAGAAGTTATTTCAAAAGGAAAAGGAAATATGCCGCCAAATATAGTTCCAGCTGATCAAGCGGCAAAAGTAGCTGATTGGTTATCGAAGAAAAAATAAAGTATAGAAAAACAAGTCTTTTGCTTTTTGCAAAAGGCTTGTTTTTCTATACTATCTAAAATACGATTAGTAATAGAGAATTGAAGTATTGTTATGGGCTTGCAACAACTACTATAAATTCATTATCATGGAGACAGACTGACAAGAGAAGGAGTAATGGAAATACATGAATGAAGTAAAGCTTTCGAAACGATTAGAAGAAGTTGTGAGGGAGATTCCGGTAGGCTCTACAGTAGCTGATATTGGATCGGATCATGCGTATTTACCGTGTTATACAATTATAAATAATATTGCTACAAAAGCAGTTGCAGGAGAGGTTGTAGATGGACCGTTTCGCTCTGCACAAGCAACTGTAGCTGAAAGTGGCTTACAAGATAAAGTAGACGTTCGTAAAGGGAATGGATTAGCTGTTATCGCGCCAGGAGAAGTAGATGTTATTACGATTGCTGGTATGGGTGGAGCGTTAATTCGTGACATTTTAGAAAGTGGTAAAGGAAAATTAGAAGGTGTAACACGTTTAATCTTACAGCCGAATATTGCAGCACACCATATTCGTGAATGGTTTATTGAAAATGGATGGGAGCTTATCCGTGAGAAAATTGTAATAGAAGACGGAAAGATTTACGAGATTTTAGTCGGAGAGCGAGGAGATACAGCAGTACCTTACTCTGAAAATAAACAAGCTGAATTGTTTATGGGTCCATTTCTAATAAAAGAAAAAAGTGAAGCTTTTGTTGAAAAGTGGGAAGGAGAATTGAAAAACTTCCAAAATATTTTAAAACAGTTAGAGCGTGCAGCAGAGTCTGAAGAGACAAAAGCGAAGCGTGCAGAAATAGATGCGAAAATGAAAATGATAGGAGAGGTTTTATCATGAGTAAAATTCCGAATGGCCATGAAATTATTTCTTTGTTTGAAGGTATGTACCCGAAGCATTTAGCAATGGAAGGGGATAAGGTTGGCTTACAGATTGGAGCGCTTAATAAACCTGTGCAGCACGTATTAATCGCGTTAGATGTAACTGAGGAAGTTGTGGACGAGGCGATCCAATTAGGAGCGAATATCATTATAGCGCACCATCCTTTAATCTTTAATCCATTAAAAGCGATTCATACAGATAAGGCGTACGGAAGAATTATTGAAACGTGTATTAAAAATGATATTGCGGTGTATGCAGCGCATACAAATGTAGATATTGCTAAGGGTGGGGTAAATGATTTACTTGCTGATGCGTTAGGGTTACAAAATACAGAAGTATTAGCTCCTACATATACAGAAGAAATGAAAAAAATTGTTGTATTTGTTCCAGTAACCCATGCAGAAGAAGTGCGTAAAGCTCTTGGAGATGCAGATGCAGGTCATATCGGTAATTATAGCCACTGTACGTTCGGTAGCGAAGGGGTAGGTACGTTTATCCCTCGAGAAGGGACAAATCCTTATATCGGGGAAACTGGACAGTTAGAGCGTGTGGAAGAGGTGCGTATCGAAACGATTATTCCTGCTTCACTACAAAGAAAAGTTATTAAAGCGATGTTAGCAGCTCATCCGTACGAAGAAGTGGCATATGATGTATATCCGCTTGATAATAAAGGTGAAACTTTAGGTCTTGGTAAAATAGGGTATTTACAAGAAGAAATGACACTTGGTCAGTTTGCTGAGCATGTGAAACAATCATTACATGTGAAGGGTGCAAGAGTTGTTGGCAAGTTAGATGATAAAGTGCGTAAAGTAGCTGTACTTGGTGGTGACGGTAATAAATATATAAACCAAGCGAAATTTAAAGGGGCAGATGTATATGTAACAGGTGATATGTATTATCATGTTGCTCATGATGCGATGATGCTTGGTTTAAATATAGTTGATCCAGGGCATAACGTTGAAAAAGTAATGAAGCAAGGTGTACAAAAACAATTGCAAGAAAAAGTAGATGCAAAGAAATTCAATGTACAAATTCATGCTTCGCAGTTACATACAGATCCATTCACGTTTGTATAAAAAAATAAAAACCGTTGCTCATGTAGGCAACGGTTTTTTGTTATTGTTGTTTTTTTACTTTTACACGTGGCAATATCTTTTGAAGTGGTACATTTCGAGTTCTATCCCATGTAGCTGGATTCATCGGGTCATATTGGTCTAAGAAAGCAATAACTTCTTTTGTGATTGGCGTTGGAGTAGAAGCACCCGCTGTAACTGCAACGTTTTCGATACCTTGTAGCCACTCTAATTGGATTTCACTTACGTCTGCAACGCGGTATGCTTTCGTACCAGCGATTTCTTGTGATACTTGTGCTAAACGGTTTGAGTTGTTACTTTTCGGATCGCCGACAACAATTGTTAAATCTGCAACATCAGCTTGTTTAGCGACAGCTTCTTGGCGAACTTGAGTTGCTAAACAAATTTCCTTGTGGAATTCTGCTGTTGGGAATTTTTTCTGAATGTCCTCCATTAAATGTTGAACATCCCATTGACTCATTGTTGTTTGATTTGTAACTAAAATTTTATCTGTTGGGATTTCTAATGTTTTTAAATCATCAGCTCTTTCGATAAGATGAACGATATCAGGTGCAATACCAACTGCGCCTTCTGGTTCTGGATGATTTTTTTTGCCGATATAAATGACATGGTATCCTTCAGCTTTCTTTGCTTCAATAAGGTCATGTGTTTTTGTAACATCTGGGCAAGTCGCATCAATTGTCGTTAAACCTTTTGCTTTTGCACGTTGTTTAACTTCTGGAGAAACACCGTGTGCAGTAAAAATAACAGTACCAGAATCGATTTTATCTAAAATTTCTAATCGACTTGGACCGTCTAATGTAATGATGCCATCCTCTTCGAAAGCATCTGTTACATGCTTATTGTGAACAATCATACCTAAAATATAAATGGGTCTCGGTAATGATTTATCTAATGCGGCGTTACGTGCAATAACCATCGCGTCAACAACGCCGTAGCAATAACCACGAGGGGAAATTTTAACAATCTTCATGTGAGTAATCCTCTCCTTCTAAACAAGGGATACTTTTGTGCATAGTCCATTACATTATAAAGGAGGAGGAGATAGAAAACAAAGGATTGTTACACATATAGTTTTGGTTTTGTTGCTATTTGTTGAACAGGCTCTTCTGGTAATTCTTTTTCTATTATGGGTTCAATCACAATTTTTTTTCTTTTTCTCTTTTTTGGTGGAGGAGTTGGAGTGGCTACTTCAACTTCTCTAGGCTGGTCTTCAGCTTGTTTTTCCTCTGTGCTTTTTCCAGAGGTGAGGATTTTGACGATATTTGGTAGACTACGCATAATTGGACCGTATTGCTCGACGACAGGTCCTACAGATTGAACAACTTGGGATACTTTTTCGATATTATTTATCATATTAGTTGGATTCGAAATTAGATTCGAAAGAAAGCTTCCGATGCCGCTGCTAGATGTTGCCGCAGCTGCAGTTGTTGCGACGCCGCGTGTGTCATTGGATTCATACATTTGAGGTGGTATCATTTGTTGAGGATGTTGCTGCATATACGGTTGATATTGCTGTGAGTATTGCTGTTGGTATTGCTGTTGGTATTGCTGTTGCTGTTGCTGGTACATCATCGGTGGCCCATTTGTTTGCCGATAGGGAGGGACCATTTGCATGAAAGGCTCCGTAGGATCGTGTTTTTTAAAGAGTTTAGAAAGAAAACTTTTCTTTTTTTGTGCCATCGGTGGTAGTTGTGGAATTGGGTATGGTGTATAAGAATGATGTCCTTGATTAGGATGCATTTGCCCTATTGGGGATTTCGGATACATATGAGAAATCCTCCTTTCTTCAGTTAGGTATATACACATACAATATGCAATGGAAGGAAAGAAGGTTAGTTTTTGAGATAAAAACCTAAACTAAAGATGGATTTTACTTGTAGATTTCGATATAATGTAGACTTGACTGATTTGTGCGCAGTAGAAATTTTAGAAAGAAGGTGTAACTTATGACACTACAAACTTTTACACAGTATGATTTTAAACCATTTTTAATAGATGCAGTTCGTGAACTACGCTTTACAGAGCCAACAGGAATTCAAAAGAAAATTTTCCCGGTCGTGAAAAAAGGTGTGAGTATAATTGGACAATCCCAAACTGGTTCTGGGAAAACACATGCATACTTACTTCCTACATTAAACAGAATTGATGCAAGTCGTGAAGAAGTACAACTTGTTATTACAGCGCCTACTCGTGAGTTAGCACAACAAATTTACGAAGAAATTGTGAAACTAACAAAGTTCTGTGCAGAAGATCAAATGATTACAGCACGCTGTTTAATTGGTGGAACTGATAAACAACGATCAATTGAAAAGTTGAAAAAACAACCTCATATTGTAGTTGGAACGCCAGGACGTATTAAAGACTTAGTAGAAGAAAAGGCGCTATTTGTTTATAAAGCGGATACTATTATTGTCGATGAAGCGGACTTAATGCTTGATATGGGATTCATTCAAGATGTAGATAAAATTGCGGCACGTATGCCTAAAAATCTGCAAATGTTAGTTTTCTCTGCAACAATTCCTCAAAAATTAAAACCATTTTTGAAGAAATATATGGAGAATCCAGAACATATTCATATTAATCCGAAGCAAGTTGCAGCAGGAAATATTGATCATTACCTTGTGCCTTCAAGACACCGTAATAAAACTGAATTAGTGAAAAATATGCTACTTCAATTTAAACCATATCTAGCAATTGTCTTTACAAACACAAAGAAGAAGGCTGACGAAGTAGCCGATGGATTAGCAGAACGTGGGTTAAAAGTAGGACGTATACACGGTGATTTATCACCACGTGATCGTAGAAAAATGATGAAACAAGTTCGTGATTTAGAGTTCCAATACATTGTCGCAACAGATTTGGCGGCACGCGGTATTGATATTGAAGGAATTAGCCATGTTATTAACTATGAACTTCCATCAGATTTAGACTTCTTCGTTCACCGCGTTGGAAGAACTGCACGTGCGGGTCATTCAGGTATTGCGGTAACGATTTATGATCCAGCAAATGAAGAAGCGTTAGATAGTTTGGAAAAACAACGTCATATCGAGTTTAAGCATGTAGATTTACGCGGAGATGAATGGGCGGATTTAGGTGACCGTCGTCGTCGTAAGAGCCGTAAAAAACCAAATGATGGACTAGATGTTATGGCAACAAAAGTTGTTAAAAAGCCGAAAAAAGTAAAACCAAACTATAAACGAAAACTTGCAACAGAACGTGACAAAGTGAAGAAAAAATATAGCAATAAAAAAAGATAAGGGATTTCCCTTATCTTTTTTTATCTCACTACTTGAGAGAAAGTCGATTAATGCAGACTAATAATTAGTGAGGGGTAGAAAAAACGTTGACTAAAGTTTCACTTTATTGGGTTAATTTAAGTATAGAGTGCAGACTGTTTAAATAGTCAGTTTAATTTATGTAGTGCCTTTTGTGTGAACAAACAATTCGCTACATATTTCTACAAATTATGCTATCATTATATCTATTGTATATTGAAGAGGTGATTGTATGTTAAAGATAGGATCTCATGTTTCAATGAGTGGTAAGAAGATGTTATTAGCAGCAAGTGAAGAGGCTGTTTCATACGGTGCAACAACGTTCATGATTTATACAGGTGCCCCGCAAAATACACGAAGAAAACCAATTGAAGAATTGAATATAGAAGCAGGAAGAAAACATATGGAACTAAACGGTATTGAGGAAATTATCGTCCATGCTCCGTATATTATTAATGTTGGGAATACGACGAAACCTGAGACGTTCCAATTAGGTGTTGATTTTCTGCGTATGGAAATTGAAAGAACGGCAGCATTAGGGGTAGCAACACAAATTGTTCTTCACCCAGGAGCTCACGTTGGTGCAGGAGCAGATGCTGGTATTCAACAAATTATTAAAGGGCTTAATGAAGTAATAACGCCAGAACAAACGGTTAATATTGCGCTAGAAACGATGGCAGGAAAGGGAACAGAATGCGGTCGTAGCTTTGAAGAAATTGCGAAAATTATTGATGGTGTGAAATATAATGAAAAACTATCTGTATGTTTTGATACGTGTCATACGCATGATGCAGGTTATGACCTTGTAAATGATTTTGACGGTGTGTTAAACGAATTTGATAAAATTGTTGGGATAAATCGTTTACAAGTACTTCATATTAACGATAGCAAAAATGTACGCGGAGCTGGAAAAGACCGTCATGAGAATATTGGTTTTGGTCATATTGGCTATAAGGCGTTGCATCACATTGTGCATCACCCACAACTTACGCACGTACCAAAAATTCTTGAAACGCCGTATGTAGGTGAAGATAAAAAAGATAAGAAGCCACCATATAAATTAGAAATTGAAATGCTGAAAAATGGTACTTTTGATGAAGGAATTCTTGAAAAAATTAAAGCGCAATAAGGAGGGGATTTTCCCCTCCTTATTTTAGTAGTTGTTGAAATAAAGTATTTACTTGTTGGGCAGTAGCAGGGGAGGTTACTTTTGCTATTTGTTTTAAGAGCTCTAGTCGTTCGTTATTGTCGTAAATGTTAATATTTTTTCCCTTCATAAGTAAAACAATTTGATCAGCTTGCGCAGTTGTAATTGAAACTTCATATTCTTTACTATATTTCAATAACTCTTTTGTAGAAATATGATTTAATTTTTTGTTCACAATTTGTTTAATGAGGTTCATCGTGTTGTCCTCCTTCACACGTTCTTCTATCGAAATATATGTAAGCATAGCTTGTACATATTCGTATCAAGGTGCATTTTTTCAATGGGGAAAAGAAGCTTATGTTATAATATAAGAACGAAACTATAGATAAAGAGTATAAGGAGGACTTATGGAGAAAAAGCAACATCGAAAAGAAAGTGTTATTCATCTTGTATATCGTTTAGTTATGATTGTCTTTGGGGCAGCGTGTGCGGCGGTAGCGATTGAACTGTTTTTAATGCCAAATAAAATTATTGATGGTGGAATTATTGGTATTTCTCTTATATTAGATTATCTTACTCCTAATATTTGGTGGTTAAGTTTTTCTACTTTAGTTGTTATCCTCAACATTCCTTTTATGTACTCCGGGTATAAGCAAATTGGAAAAACATTCATGTTATCTTCAGCATTTGGAATTGTAGCTTTAGCATTTATTGAATCAACGTTGCATGCTATACCGCCATTTACAACAGAGCCGATTTTAGCAACAGTTTTCGGCGGTCTTATTTTAGGGATTGGTGTAGGACTTGTTATTCGTCATGGTGGATCGTTAGACGGAACGGAGATTATGGGAATTCTATTAACGAAGAAATTACCTTTTTCTGTTGGTGAATTCGTAATGTTTGTGAACTTATTCATTTTTGCATGGGCAGCATTTGTTTTTGGTGTTGAACAAGCGATGTATTCTGTTATGACGTACTATATCGCATTCAAAACAATTGATACGGTAATTCAAGGATTAGACGAAACGAAAGCAGTTTTAATCGTATCGGATCAATATGAGGAAGTATCAAATGCAATTTTACACCGCCTTGGTCGTGGAACAACAAAACTTGTTGCTAAAGGTGGCTATACAGATAAAGAAAAAGAAGTTATTTATGCAGTTGTAACACGTTTGGAAGTGACGAAGTTAAAATCAATTGTGCATGAAATTGATGAAAACGCATTTGTTACGATTATGAATACACAAGAGACAAATGGTGGTAAGTTTAAATCAGCAATTCACTAAAAAATTAATTGTAATATCTTTTGAAAGCAGAGAATTCTTCTCTGCTTTTTGTTATAATAATAAGGTTTCTTGAAATAAAGAATATATTTTAGGCAGATTGGTTTACAACTATAATAAGCTGTACTATAATTCAAATAGAGATAAATCGGAATCATTCTGAATTAAAATAGGTGAGATGATATGAATAATATATTGGAAATAGAAGGATTAACGTTTCGATATGAAGATCGAAACGTGTTAGAAGATATTAATTTGCAAGTTCCGAAGGGAGCTTTTTTAGGTTTAGTTGGACCAAATGGTTCAGGGAAATCGACTTTACTTAAATGTTTATTGGGTGTTTTAAAACCGAAGCAAGGAAGTATTAGATTGTTTGGTATTGATAGTAAGAAATTTAAAGAGTGGAATAAAGTTGGTTATGTATCCCAAAAGGCAAGTAGTTTTAACTCAGGTTTCCCAGCAACTGTTTTTGAAGTTGTTTCAATGGGGCTCGTTTCGAAAAAGGGGCTTTTTCGCTTTTTTACGAAAGACGATAATGCGAAAGTAGAAAAAGCGATTGCTGATGTAGGTATGAGTGAGTTTCAAGGTCGCAACATTGGAGAACTTTCTGGTGGACAACAGCAGCGTGTATTTATTGCTCGTGCACTTGTAAGTAATCCGGAATTGCTTATTTTGGACGAACCTACTGTTGGAATCGATGTGAAAAATGTGGAAAGCTTCTATGAGATACTAGAGGATTTAAACAAAAGGCTCGGGATCACGTTAATTCTTGTTACGCACGATATGGGTGCTGTAACAGAGAAGGTGACGCATGTTGCGTGTTTAAATCAGCATCTACATTTCCATGGGAATGTAGAGAAATTCCGAGAGTTAGAAGATGCAGAAATGTCGATTTTATATGGGCATCATGTTCATCGCTTAGAACATGAACATGGGCATCACGGGAGGATATAATGATACAGGATTTTTTACAATATGATTTTTTACGTAATTCTTTATACGCTGGTGTTTTAATTGGGCTTGTCGGACCACTTATCGGCGTGTTCGTTGTAATTCGCCGCATGTCGCTTATTGCGGATGCATTAAGTCATGTGACATTATCAGGAATTGCAGCCAG
The DNA here is from genome assembly GCF_036963225.1 of Bacillus sp. JJ783. Classification (NCBI taxonomy): domain Bacteria; kingdom Bacillati; phylum Bacillota; class Bacilli; order Caryophanales; family Bacillaceae; genus Bacillus; species Bacillus sp. JJ783. The sequence goes on from NZ_JBALMG010000023.1 coordinate 9,510, forward strand.
TTTATTACTTGAAAAGACAATCTTTACTGGAGGGTTTTTAAACCCTTTATATATGGGAATGTTTTTTTCAATCGGTGGAGCATTGCTAATTGAAAAATTACGTACTGTATATAAACATTATCAAGAGTTAGCAATTCCGATTATACTTTCAGCAGGGATGGGGATTGGAGTTATCTTCATTTCACTTGCTAATGGATTCAATACGGATTTATTTAGTTATTTATTTGGTAGTGTAAGTGCTGTGACAAGTGCGGATTTAATTATTATTGGTATAGTAGCAATTGTAGTTATTATAACGATTGTTTTATTATACAAAGAGTTGTTTTTACTATCATTTGATGAGGAATACGCTGTATCAACCGGTTTGAGTGCAAAGTGGATTCACTTTATTTTCATTATATTAGTTGCTCTTGTAATTGCGGTATCAATGCGTGTTGTAGGTGTTCTTCTCGTATCATCTTTAATGACGTTACCAGTTGCAGCAAGTATTCGTATTGCAAAAGGATTTAAACAAACAATTTTCTTTTCCATTTTATTTGGTGAAATTGCAGTAATTGGTGGAATGTTTGCTTCGTATCAACTTGATCTAGCACCAGGTGGTACAATTGTTATGATAGCGGTTCTTATTTTAATCGGTGCGATTTTATGGAAGAAGAAAAAAACTGCATAAAGTAGGGATAGGTATGAATCTAACAGAAGCTTTACGCCTAATGAAGGAAAAAGGATATAAACATACGGGGAAAAGGGAAGAGATGCTAAGATTATTCGCGGCGCATAATCGGTATTTAACCGCAAAAGATGTTTTAGAACATATGAAGGATGATTATCCAGGACTTAGTTTCGATACGATTTATCGTAACTTAACGGTTTTTGCTGAAATTGGTGTTTTAGAGCAAACGGAATTAAATGGTGAAAAACATTTTCGTTTTATGTGCTCTATTATGGAACATCATCATCATTTCATTTGTTTAGATTGTGGTGGTACGAAAGAAATCACTTCTTGCCCAATGGATTTTATGAATAAAGATTTTAAAGGTTATGAGGTAACGGGACATAAGTTCGAAATATATGGTCGTTGTCCAAAATGTGCAAAATAAGAGAACTCGTCGGTTATATAACTGACGAGTTTTTAATTTAAATGTAAAAAAGGTTGCTCACAAAAATTGTGGGCAACCTTTTTTTTATTGTTCTTGTTTTTCTTTTTCTTTTTCTCGTTCGGCAGCCATTTCAGCAGCGATTACATCAATTTCTTTTTTCAGTTCTTCTACCATTGTTTCTTCTGGTACTTTACGAACGACTTGCCCTTTACGGAATAATAAACCTTCTCCGCGTGCACCAGCAATACCGATGTCGGCTTCACGAGCTTCACCAGGACCGTTTACGGCGCAGCCGAGTACTGCAACCTTAATTGGAACTTTAAGTGTAGAGATGTATTCTTCGACTTCATTAGCAATGCTAATTAGGTCGATTTCAATACGACCACAAGTTGGACAAGAAATAAGTGTTGCGGCATTAGATGCAAGACCGAATGACTTTAATAGTTCACGTGCAACCTTTACTTCTTCAACTGGATCAGCACTTAAAGAAATACGAAGTGTATTTCCGATACCTTTACTTAAAATTGCTCCAAGACCAGCGGCGCTTTTTACAGTTCCAGCAAACAATGTTCCTGATTCTGTAATACCTAAATGTAATGGATAATCAAAAGCGCGAGCAGCTTTTTCGTATGCTTCAATTGCTAAGTTAACATCAGAGGCTTTCATTGATACGATAATATCGTGGAAATCTAAGTCCTCTAAAATTTTAATATGGTGCAGTGCGCTCTCGACCATACCATCAGCAGTTGGATATCCATACTTTTCTAAAATATGACGTTCTAATGAACCGGCATTTACACCGATACGGATTGGAATGCCACGCTCTTTCGCTGCATTTACAACAGCTTCTACTTTATGGCGACGTCCAATGTTACCTGGATTGATACGTACTTTATCAATGCCGCCTTCGATTGCTTTTAAAGCAAGGCGATAATCAAAATGAATATCAGCAACAAGTGGAATGTTGATTTGTTTTTTAATATCAGCAATAGCATTTGCTGCGCGTTCGTCTGGAACAGCAACACGAACAACTTGACAGCCAGCTTCTTCTAAACGTTTAATTTCAGCAACTGTAGCCTCAACATCATGCGTTTTTGTTGTCGTCATACTTTGTATAATTAATTCATTGTTACCGCCAATTGTTAAATTACCGACTTTAACTGGACGTGTTTTTGTACGTTGAGTCATTTCATTCACGAATTGATCGCTCTCCTTATAAAAGAAGTTTCTTATTTTAGTCCCTTACATCAATGATAGTATGTGTGAGAAAGGGCTATGGAAACCAAAGTACTCGGTTTCACTTTTACTATTGTATCAGCGCCTTTATGTAATTGACAAGGATTAAGTGATTGCTTATTGATATAACGGGAATTTATAAGACTTTCCAACTTGGATTTTTGTAGCAGATGTATTTTTATTTAATTGCTTAAAATCATCAATTACTTTTTCAATAGAAGGAATTTTTTTCTTATTAATCGCTTCTGTAATAGAAAGAACTGTATCGCCAGTTTTTACTTCGATTGCTTTATAAGCTATATCCGTTTCTTTTTCTGTTTCTTTCTCTTTATTTTGTTTTGTATCTGTATTTTCTTGTTTTATCGTTTGGGCAGCAGAGGTTTTTTTGTATGAACTTAATATCGGTAAAGTACCGATTTTTATGTCGTAATAAAATATATAACCGAGGACAAGCACGAATAAGAGTACACCTAATCTCTTCATATCCTTCACTCCTTTGCTAGGAATATATGCTTGTCCAAAAAAAAAATGCCTATTTAGGCATTTTTTTATAGTTCTTGTTTTTCTTTCGGTTTTGGAACTTCTTTAATTGTTAAGTATAGAACGATTAAAACAACTGCAATGTAAATGAATGTTGCGCCAGGTACGTTTATTTTGAATAAATCCATAATCATAAAGAAGATTGTTGGAATTGTGTAGCTGTAAGCAGTTAATGTCCAAACTTGTTTATAAGATAATTTGCGTTGACCGCTCATCGCAGAACCGATGAAGGCAAGCAATGTAACTCCTACAAAGGTAATAAATAATTGGAACAAGTACAGTAAGAACCCAATAACGAATAATAAGATTGGATAAATACTGTCAAATAACGAAATGAAATCTTGTAAATCTTTTTTCTCAAGAGATGCGCCTAATAAGTCATTATAGGAGTATGTTTGTGTTTGACCATTCCCCATGGAGACTACTTTATCTTTTAAAACAAATAAACCTGTTTTATTTTGATATTTTTCTAAGTCTGTTGAATTTGGATCAAATACGAAAAGGGCATTTCCGTCTTCTTTTTCGATAGGTTGATCAATATCAGCTGTTAGCTCACCATTTTCAATTTTAAAATCAGGTAAATCTTTTTCGATTACTTTATTTACCATGTTAACACCATCTTGAATAACGCTACCGTACAAGAAAGTTCTTGGAATAGTAGTGATTAGGCAAAGAAGCATAATATACAAAATGGTTTTACCGATTTTTTGAAAACGGAAAAGCGCCATATCTTTAGGCGAATATACGCTTTTTGCTAGCTGTGTAAAAATGGACATAGATTCACTTCCTTTATGTATGTGTAAAATCATTGTAACGTACGAATCTAGAGAAGCTCAAGATATATTATATTTACATATAGTAGAAAGGACTAAATTTCTTTTTATTAATTTACTTCTTTTAGTAGAGAAAAATACAATTGACACTTTTCTTTTGTATATGGTAAATTTATCTTACATTTTTTAAACGATATATCCGATGGGAAGTTAGTTGTTTTTAATGTTACATACATAATTGTGGACCCTTAGCTCAGTTGGTTAGAGCAGACGGCTCATAACCGTCCGGTCGTAGGTTCGAGTCCTACAGGGTCCATATCCATTTCATATGTTTATTATGTCAGCAGGAAGCTTCCTTGTAGAAGGAAGCTTTTTTTACGGAATATATGAGCATTTTAATTGAAAAGAAGTGGGAATTTTGCTACTTTAATGATAGCAAGACAAAGCGATTTATTTGTTTGCACCCTATGGCAATTAGGGTAGAATGAAGTTGTAGGTCACATATGTAGTGACAATACATAAACCGGGAGGAATATAACAATGGCAAAACACGAATTACCAAATTTACCTTATGCGTATGATGCTTTAGAACCTCACTTTGATAAAGAAACAATGAACATCCATCATACAAAACATCACAACACGTATATTACAAACTTAAACGCTGCTTTAGAAGGTCATGCAGAATTAGCAGACAAAAGCGTTGAAGAATTAGTTGCAAACTTAAACGAAGTACCTGAAGCAATCCGTACAGCAGTACGTAACAATGGTGGCGGACATGCTAACCATACATTCTTCTGGACAATCCTATCTCCAAACGGCGGGGGACAACCAGTAGGCGAACTTGCAACTGCGATTGAAGCGAAATTCGGTAGCTTCGATGCATTCAAAGAAGAATTCGCAAAAGCTGGCGCAACTCGCTTCGGTTCTGGTTGGGCTTGGTTAGTAGTAAACAATGGTGAGTTAGAAGTAACAAGCACTCCAAACCAAGATTCTCCTATAACTGAAGGTAAAACTCCAGTTATCGGTTTAGATGTTTGGGAGCATGCTTACTACTTAAATTACCAAAACCGTCGTCCTGACTACATCGGTGCATTCTGGAACGTTGTAGATTGGAACGTTGCTGAAAAACTTTACCAAGAAGCAAAATAATTAAAGTTAATACAGCTAGAAAAAAGCTAGGGGTTTTCTCCTAGCTTTTTTCTATGCTCTCCTTTTACATAATTGAGCTTGTCTTTGGAAGACTAGAACATGAAGTAAAGGAGAGTTGTGTATGAAGTGGAAACATGTAATTGGTGATGTTGAAGTGAATCGGGATTTAGTATTATTGCTTGTTATAGGAGGTTTATACACGCTCGCAATTTCTTTATCGAATACGTTTGTAAACATTTATTTATGGAAGCAAACACAAAATTATGTGAATTTGGGCTTGTATAATTTGGCCAGCGTTGTATTGCAGCCTCTAACATTTCTTGTGGGAGGGAAATTAGCGAAACGTATTGATCGCTCGATTTTATTGCGAATCGGTGTAGGCACGTTAGCTGTTTTTTTTATCGTCGTTTTAGTAGCGGGAAAAAGTGCATCTCACTATATTTTACTAATGGGAGCCCTTTTAGGAGTTGGTTATGGTTTCTATTGGCTCGCTTTTAACTTGTTGACATTTGAGATTACAGAACCAGAAACAAGAGATTTTTTTAACGGTTTTCTCGGACTTCTTACATCTTTCTCTGGAATGATTGGACCGATAGCTGCAGGATATACAATTTCACGTATGGAAAAATGGAGCGGTTATACTGTCGTTTTCTTCCTCTCGTTAATGCTATTTGCGGTTGCAGTCGTTCTAAGCTTTTTTTTATCGAAGAGGGAATGTGAAGGACGCTATGAAATTGTGCAAGTATTGAAAGAGCGGCAAGTTGATGAAAACTGGGGAAGAATTACGCGTGCTCATTTCTTCCAAGGTTTGAGAGAGGGAACGTTTATTTTCGTTATTTCGGTATACGTCTATTTAGCATCTGGTAGCGAGTTAGCACTAGGGAAGTATAGTTTAGTGAATTCTGCAGTATCATTTGTATGCTATTATTTAGTTGCTCGTCTGTTAAAGAAAGAATGGCGAAAAAAAGCAATTTTACTTGGTGGCATTATTTTATATGCGGTCGTATTCTTAGTTATTTTCAATGTTACATATACGAAATTACTTATTTATGCAGCATGTATCGCGGTTGCATATCCCATTTTACTCGTTCCGTACGGATCCATGACATACGATGTAATTGGTAGAGCAAAACAGGCGAGAGAATGGCGTGTAGAATATGTAGTTGTCAGGGAATTATGGTTAAATGCCGGAAGAATTTGTTCCATTTTAAGTTTTTTATGTGCTGTCATATTCTTTCCTCCTGAAAAAAGTTTACCTTTCTTACTATGTATTTTAGGAGCTGGACATTTTCTTATTTATTTTGCAGTTAAAAATGTCAAATATGATGAGGGAAATGTGAACAAAACCAGCGTTGGAGCGCAAGGAACCACGCAGAATCAAACTGAACCAGAAGGTTAACTTATCGTTTGTTTTATGCTAGAATAGAAAAAGATGTAAGACAGCAGTGAGGGCACCTGTATGAAGGTGTCCCTTTCACATTACATAGCTGTTGGTAGAGGGGGTTTGTATGAGCAAGAAGCAGAAAAAGAACCAGACAAAGACAAAAACCCACGTTCCCTTTCGGTTAAACGTGTTGTTTTTTTGCGTGTTTTTAATGTTCTCCGCGGTTATTGTAAGGCTTGGATACGTACAAATTGTTCGTGGCGAGGAATATAAAAATGAAGTTGAGAAAAAAGAAAATTCAACGATAAGTAATCCTGTACCACGCGGGAAAATATTTGATCGTAATGGAGAAGCAGTCGTAGATAATGAGCCTATTCGTACAATTACATTTACAAAAATGAAGGGATCAACTGCAGCAGATCGCTTAGAAACGGCGAAAAAGTTAGCAGATTTAATTGAAGTCCCAACAGATAAGTTAACAGATCGCGATAAAAAAGATTATTGGCTTGCTTTACATAAAGAAGAAGCAGAAACAAAAATCACAAAAAAAGATCGTGAAGAGCTTAAAACAAATAAAATTGACGATAAAGAACTGGATGAACGTCAACGAAATCGTGTAACAGAAGAAGAGATTAATCAACTGTCAGCAAAAGATTTAGAAATATTGGCGATCAAAAGTAAGATGGAAAGCGGATATGCAATGACGCCGCAAATCGTTAAAAAAAATGCAACACCGGAAGAATACGCGATTATTAGTGAAAATTTAGCGAAATTACCAGGTGTAGATACAAATGTTGACTGGGAGCGAAAATATAAGTATGACGATATGTTCCGAAGTGTACTTGGTGGTGTAACTTCTTCTGATGAAGGGTTGCCGAGAGAAAGATTAGATTACTATCTTGTTCGTGATTATAATCGTAATGATCGCGTAGGAAAAAGTTACCTTGAGCAACAGTACGAAGATAGTTTACACGGCACAAAAGCTGAAGTTAGAAATGTTACAGATAAAGATGGTAATATTTTAGAAACTATTAATGTGTCACAAGGACAACGAGGTAACGATCTGAATTTAACAATCGATATGGAATTACAAAAGCGCGTAGAAGAAATTCTTACAAAAAACTTAATGAGATTTAAAGGGAGCGAACCTCTTTTAGACCGTGCATTCGTTGTAATGATGAACCCGAAAAATGGTGAAGTTTTATCTATGGCGGGGAAACAATTAGTGAATAAAGACGGCGAAACGAAAGTAGAGGATTTTGCATTAGGAACGATGACGAGTTCTTATCCGATGGGTTCAACTGTAAAAGGTGCGACAGTACTTACGGGATATCAAACTGGTGCAATTCAGCCAGGATCTGTACAGTTAGATGAACCGATTAAATTAAAAGGGACACCTACGAAGTCATCTTGGAAAACGATGGGGTATATTAATGACCTTACAGCGTTAAAAATGTCTTCTAACGTTTATATGTTTAAAACAGCGATGAATATCGCTGGTGTTCCATACGTACGAGGCGGTACGTTAGATATCCCGCAAAAAGCATTTGATACTATGCGTTACTATTTTGGTCAGTTTGGGCTTGGTGTAAAAACAGGAATTGATTTGCCGAATGAAACTGCTGGTCAAATAGGTAAAGGGAATCAACCAGGTTTCTTATTAGATTTATCAATCGGACAGTATGATACGTATACACCGCTTCAATTAGCGCAATATATTTCGACGATTGCAAATGGTGGATATCGTATGCAACCTCAAGTTGTAAAGGAAATTCGTCAGCCATCGGCGAAGCCCGAGGAAGTTGGAAAAGTTGTTCAATCCATGGAACCGAAAGTATTAAATCGTGTTGATATGCCTGAATCACAAATTAAACGTGTTCAAGAAGGATTTAGACAAGTGTTTAACGATACAGGTGGTACAGCTACAAAATACTTTGCAGGTGCACCATATAAAGCAGCTGGGAAAACAGGTACAGCTCAAACTGTATATGGCGGAGATAAAGAGATTGGTAGAAATGCAAAAGGTGAGCGCAAAGAAACATATAACTTAACATTAGTAGGTTATGCGCCACTTGAAGATCCAGAAGTAGCATTTTCTGTTGTTGTGCCATGGGTACATGATGATAAAACAGGGATTAATGGATATATTGGTCGTGAAATAATGGACGCTTACTTTGATTTGAAAAAACAAGCATTAACTGGTGAAGCTCCAAAAGATGAAAAAGAGAAAAAAAGTAATGCACAAGATGATGAATAAAAAAGTTGTAAAAAAAGCACACTATCTGAAAAGATAGTGTGCTTTTTTTTATGCTTTATGCATATGGTTTAGTAAATGTGGACAAGCGTAAAATGTTGAAAAAAACATGTAGTTTCAAAAACGATGGACATAACAAGATGAGTGCATACGCTCTAAGTTTGTCTTGTGTGATAGGTGATAGCAGTTTTATCCCGCTATTTGAGGGCAGTAAAACTCCCACCCAAAAATTCAGCTGGAGCAAAGAAGTTAGGGGGGAGCCATGCTGCCCGTAAACGCCCGATTGGTGAGGGCTAATAATCAGTGGGGGATGAACACAACCCCCACTGATTATAGTTTCACTTTATGGATGATTAGAAAATTTCCTGCATCTAAAGTACAAAATTGACAATTAAGTTTGTGTATACAGTTGTTTTTGTGGAACTTTACAAAACTTTTACAAACAATTAAAACCGAATTAATAGTTTAGCAGTATTCTTATATCTGTAATCCTGTTATTTCCGGTTACTTCTAGGAGGAAGAACACGTGAAATGGATGAGCGCATCGATTAAAGTTTGGACATTATCGACATGTTTCCTTTGTTTTAATATGTCTACTGCATTCGCTACAAATGAAATGGGAGAAGTGAGAGTTGATGGATCCTCAACGGTTTTTCCTATTATAGAGGCAGTGGCAGAGGAATATACAAAGGCACATCCAAACGTGAAAATTTCTATTAGTATTTCTGGGACAGGAGGAGGATTTAATCGTTTCAGTAAAGGAGAAGTAGATATAAACAATGCTTCGAGATTGATGAAACCGGTAGAAGAAAATGCAATGCAGAAAAACTCCATTCAATTTACACCATTTGAGGTTGCTTATGATGGTCTAACGATTGTTGTGAATCGTCAAAATACGTGGATAAACAATATGACGATAGATGAGTTACGTCTATTATGGAGTGAAAATGGAAGATTGAAACGATGGTCACAAATTCATTCATCATGGCCACGTGAACAAGTTAAATTTTATGCGCCAGGCGTAGACTCTGGTACTTATGATTATTTCCAAAATGTTGTCTTACAAAATAATCGCCTTGTAAAAACGGTTTCTTTGTCTGAAGACGATCAAGTTATTATGCAAGGGGTAATGAATGATAAAAATGCCATTGCTTTTGTAGGATATGCTTATTATATGGCCAATCGAGATAAGGTAAAAGCAATACAGGTGGATGGTGTATTTCCAACGAAAGAGACCATTCAATCGGGTACGTATAAGCCATTATCTAGGCCGCTATTTACGTATGTGAATCATGCATCTATCAGAAATAAAATTAATGTAGCAAATTATGTTGAGTTTATGATTAAGCATGTTGGAAGCCTTGCTGAAGAGGTCGGATATGTAAAATTACCAAAAGAAAAATATAATGAACAGCTGCGAATGTTAACAGAAATAAAAAGGTAATGTCAGGGTGGAAAGGGGTTTTCATCTTTGGCTCATAATGACAAAAGTCAAATTACATTTTCTGTACAACATTTGATTGAGAGAAATACAAATAGAAGAAAAAAAACGCAGCGAATCAATCGAATTGTTCCGTTAATACTAAAAGTCATTGCTAGCGTGTCCATTGTAACGACACTTGGAATTATTATTACGTTGGCAAATGAAACAATCATGTTTTTTCAAAAGATATCATTGTATTCTTTTTTGACAGAGAAAGAATGGTTACCTTTTTTTGAAGATCCGAAATTCGGTATATTACCACTTATATGTGGAACAACCCTTGTAACAGCAATTGCCATGTTCGTAGCAATTCCTATTGGTTTAGGTTGTGCCGTGTTTTTAAGCGAATACGCTTCGAATGGCGCTCGGAAAATATTAAAACCGTTGTTAGAGCTACTAGCAGGCATCCCGACAATTGTATATGGTTTTTTCGCGTTAACAGTTGTCACGCCACTTTTACAACGCGTTATACCAGATTTGCAGTTTTTTAATGCTATTAGTCCGGGTATTGTTATAGGGTTCATGATGATCCCGACGATTGCGTCTCTCTCTGAAGATGCGATGAGAGCTGTAGAAAAAGGAATTAAAGAAGCCTCATTAGCGCTAGGAGCGACTCGTTTTGAGATGGTAAAACAAGTGGTGTTTCCATCGGCTTTTACGGGCATAATGGCAGCGATTATATTAGCAGCTTCCAGGGCAATTGGTGAAACGATGATTGTTGTTATTGCAGCTGGATCAACACCTAATGTATCGATAGATCCGACTCATTCTATTCAAACATTAACAGCCTATATTGTACAAGTGAGTTTAGGTGATGCTCCGCACGGAACGATTACTTATTACAGCATGTATGCTGTAGGTGCAACGTTATTTATGTTTACTTTTATTATGAATATCATTTCGCAATATATTATGCGCCGTTTTAGGAGGGTGACATAATATGCGAATGTTAAACCATAAAAAAATACAAGAAAATATGGCATCGCGTTTTTTAAAGGATCGGATTTACAAGTGTTTGTTTTATATAGCAATTTTGTTTTCGGTAGTAATACTTTTTATATTGCTTTTTCAAATTTTTGAAAAAGGTATAAGTTATCTTTCAATAGATTTCTTTACAAACTTCGCCTCACGTAATCCGAGAGAAGCTGGGATTGTTGCTGCTTTGTCAGGAACAATACTATTTATGAGCATTGTTATACCGGTCTCTTTTATATTTGGAGTCGGAACAGCTCTTTATTTAGAGCATTATGCGAAGGAGTCCATTTTTAAAAAGTTAATTGAATTAAATAATCAAACATTAGCAGGGGTACCTTCCGTTGTGTTTGGTTTACTCGGGTTAACTATTTTCGTATACGCTCTCCATTTAGGAGAGAGCATAATTGCAGCGGCACTGACGATGAGTTTACTCGTCTTACCAACTGTTGTTGTAGCTAGTCAAGAAGCGATTCGAACTGTGCCGAGCTCATTACTAGAGGCTTCTTACGGATTAGGTGCTACGAAGTGGCAAACGATGTATCACATTGTATTGCCAGTAGCTTTACCAGGGATTGTAACGGGATGTACGTTAGCGGTATCGAGAGCAATTGGTGAGGCAGCACCATTATTAGTCATTGGGGCTCTTGCCTTTGCAAATTATGTTCCGTTCAGTATGTTTGATAGATTTACGGTTTTACCAATTCAAATTTTTAATTGGATGAGTAGACCACAAGAAGAATTTCAGCATGTAGCAGCAGCTGGGATGATTGTTTTGCTAGGGTTGCTGCTCTTTATAAATATATTTGTCTTATGGTTACGAAATCGAAAATAAGTTGGAAGTGGATGAAAGGGGAATTCAAATGGTAGCGACAGTAGTAAATGTACAGGTGAAAAACGAGAAAAAGATTGAGACAGCACCAAAAAAAGTGGTATTTGATACGAAAAATTTAAATTTATGGTACGGAGAAGACCACGCTTTAAAAGATATCAACTTAAGTATTCATGAGAATGAAGTAACAGCGATTATCGGTCCAAGTGGTTGTGGTAAATCAACGTACTTAAAAACACTAAATCGTATGGTAGAGTTAGTGCCTATCGTTCGAACTACGGGCGTTATCGAATATAGAGAACGAAACATATTCGAAAAGTCATATCCGGTTGAAGAATTACGTACGCATGTGGGTATGGTATTCCAAAAGCCAAATCCATTCCCAAAATCTATTTATGAAAATGTAGCATATGGTCCGAAAATCCATGGTGTTCGTGACAAAAAAACACTTGATGAAATCGTTGAAAAAAGCTTACGCGGAGCAGCCATTTGGGATGAGTTAAAAGATCGTTTGCACGATAATGCATATGGTTTATCTGGTGGGCAGCAACAACGTCTATGTATTGCACGCTGCTTAGCGATTGAGCCAGACGTAATTTTAATGGATGAGCCAACATCGGCGCTAGACCCAATTTCAACATCAAAAGTAGAAGAACTAATTCAGGAGTTAAAGAAAGACTTTAGTATTGTTATCGTGACGCACAACATGCAACAAGCAGCACGTATTTCAGATAAAACTGCTTTCTTCTTAAGTGGAGAAGTTGTGGAATATACAGATACGAACAAGTTATTTACAACACCTACAGATAAGCGTACAGAAGACTACATTACAGGACGATTTGGTTGATATTGCTGTAAGGCTAAGAGTAAATGCTCTCTTAACAGAGGGTAACTAACTGTTACGATTTATTTAACCAATTATAACCAAAGTTAATTAAAGATATCAGTAAGCCCTGCTAGTCAAGTGATTGGCTAGTAGTGAGGGTTAACTGCGGGCAATCCCTAAAGCTGATTGAACTACAACGTGGCTAGAAATGGTGAGCGTGAATGTTGCGAAAGTAGAAAAAATCAATCAGATGATTAAGGAGTTGACTTCTGATGATATTGGCGAAGAAAGTCAGACTGCTTCCAACGCCTGAACAAGAAAAAGTGCTTAGAAATCATGCTGGAGCTTCAAGATTCGCTTATAACTATTGTAAAAGAATGAGTGATAGATACTATAAGCTATTTGGAAAATCTGTTTCACAGTTAGATTTACAGAAACGATTTACAAAGATCAAGAAGCGAAAGAGATATGAGTGGTTAAATGACATCAACGCACAAGTTCCAAAACAGTCTTCAAAAGATTTTGATAAGGCGAGAAGAAATTCGTTCGAAAAGTACAAAAATGGTTATCACACTTCTTATAAATCCAAAAAAGATTTAATTCAAGGATTTTATGCTAATTATGAAAGACTGATTATAGGAAAGAAAGTAGTTGATATTCAGTCTATTGGAGAAGTGAAAACAAGCCAACAACTACCAAGAAACAAAAAACCATCAAATCCAAGAGTTACATTTGATGGTCGTCACTGGTGGATTAGTGTAGGGTTCCAAGAAGACTTTGAATCACAAGAACTAACCAATGAGTCGATTGGTGTGGATGTTGGTTTAAAAGAGCTGTTTGTGGCTTCTAATGGTACGAAAGAACGAAATATAAACAAAGATGCTAAGGTTAAAAAACTTTTGAAAAGGAAAAAGTCAGCGCAAAGAGATATGTCTAGGAGATTTAAAAAAGGTGTGAAATTTCAATCTGCCGGATATGAAAAAGCTAAAACTGAGCACCTTCGGTTATCTAGGAAAATTACGAATATCCGAAATAACCATATCCATCAAGCAACAGCTAAATTGGTGAAAACCAAACCAATGAGGATTGTTGTGGAAGACTTAAATATCTCAAACCTGTTAAAAAACAAAAAACTATCGAAAGCATTTTCATTTCAAAAATTAAACTTCTTCTTTCAATGTTTATCATACAAGTGTGAGAAGTACGGCATTGAATATGTAAAAGCTGATAAATGGTTCGCTTCAAGCAAGATTTGCTCAAGTTGTGGAGTTAAATACGACCATTCAGTTCAACCAGAAGGACAGTGGAGTTTAAAGGTTCGTGAATGGAACTGTGTTCAATGCAATAGCCATCACGATAG
>NZ_JBALMG010000024.1:0-5842 GCF_036963225.1 Bacillus sp. JJ783
TTTTTTGGGGATAATAATTTAGGTTATTTGGATAATAACAAAAGGAATATGCTACTTTTTTAGTGATTGTATAATTATTATAATTTTTAGATTTAACAGAAATATATACTTGAATGAAGTATATATTTCTGTTAAATTTATCCTATGGACAAAACAAGTTTAATTAAAGGTCATTTAGAAATGTGTGTGTTATCTATTTTGTCGAAAAAGAAAAGTTATGGTTATGAAATTATGAAAGAACTTGAAGTACACAATTTAAAATTGAAAGGAGTAGGAAGTATTTACCCTATTTTAACTAAGTTAAAAAATCAAGAGTGGGTAAATACTTATCAAGAAGTAACAGACAGTGGTAAAGTTAGAATCTATTATGAAATTAATGAAAACGGGAAAATACGTCTTGAGAAGAAAATTAATGAGTGGTTAGAATTACAATCTGATATTCAAACATTATTAAAAAGTGGTTTGAAAGGAGACCTTCTGAAATGAGGAATGAATTAAACGGTAAAGAAAATCAATTTTTAACTGACGTACTTAAGGAATTAAAGCAATACGATATCAGCTTAGAAGAAAGGGAAAATATTAAGCAACAAATATTAGAGCATATTCAAGAATGTCGTGAAAATGGGGAGGATAGTATAAATGATCTAGGTACGCCTCAATTATTTGTTCAAGATTTTTTAGAAATAAATGAAATTGACCTACAAGTTAAAATGAGACAACTTCAAAATGAAAAGGGAAATTCGAGCACATTTATCTTAGGTGGCATATTCATCGCAGTTATTACTTACCTCATCTCACAAACTACACTTTCACTATTTTTAACTGAATCGTTTAACGGAACTAATAGCAAAAATACATTTAATTATAATCTTTTATATCGTATAGCAGAGAATCAATGGTGGAACTATGTATTAATAATGTTTAGTTTTACGCTCTCTATATTAGTATTTATTAGCCTAGTAAGTTATAAAAAAAGAAAGCTATCTAAAGTATAATGAAGAAAACTATCTATAAACTATTTCAAATTTGTATTCTTTGTAATGTATTAATATTATGTATCGTACATCCAAAAGTTTATGCTCAGCAAAATATTAAAGTTACATTAGATAAGTATATTGAAAAATTTATAAAGGAACAGAACATTCCTGGAGCTTCCGTTGCAATTGTACATCATAAAGATGTATTCTTTACAAAAACATGGGGGATTACTGGGGAGTCTGAAAAAAAGGTAACTAGTAAAACCCCATTTGCGATTGGCTCAATAAGTAAATCTTTAACAGCTTTAGCTATAGTCAAGTTAATAGAAGATAAAAAAATAAAATTAGAGGATTCAGTTCAACAACATCTTCCTTCGTTTAAACTAAAAGATACACAATCAACTTCAAATATAACAATCCAACATCTACTAACTCATACAAGTGGAATAAACACATATGAAGGCTTAGCATTATCAGATAAACAATTGAAGAGTTCTAAAGCATTAAAGGAAAATGTAATGGAACTTTCAAAAGTAAAATTAAATGCCCCACCAGGGGAAAAGTATCAATATAGTAATGCAAATTATATGATACTTGGTGCCCTTATTGAGGCAGTCACAAATGAAACATATTCTTCATATATAGAAAAGCATGTTTTTCAGCCTTTAAAAATGAATGGCGCAGCGGCAAATAAAGAAAGTGCATATGAAAAAGGCTATTTAACAGGTTATCAGTCGTTGTTTGGTATACCGAGAAAAAGTGTAGTGTCTTATGATAATGCTGGAGCACCGTATGGTTATATTACCGCGAATTTGGAAGATATGATTCAATTTATAATGTTTTTGAATCACCAAGACCACACTCAATTTTTAAAGAAAGAAAGCATGGATCTTTATCTATCACCACTTTATAAAATAAATTCAGAAAAAAGTTACGGGTTTGGATTAAGAACAACAAATATAAATGAAAGCGAAACGATGGTTTGGCATTCAGGATCAACGCCTGATGCTCGTGCAGAAATGTTTACTTTAAATAGAAGTGGCTGGGCTGGTGTGATTTTAACGAATAAAAATCATGTATTAGAAGAAACAGCACTAACGGTATTGAAAAAGGGGATTATTAGTATTTTGAATGGGGAAAAATCTGGTGATATCCCTAAAAACATACCATTCACACAAATTGTTATGTCGATAGTCACACTCTCACTCATTATTACATCAATTATGTTAGTGAAAAAGTATAAACATAAGAAAACTTGTAAAAAACTAACTTGGCTGTTCGCTGGGAGTATTTTTCTACTATTATCTATTATTTTGATCCCACTTCTTATTTATTGCACAAATTCACCGTGGCATACGACTAAATTGTTTGCAGCAGATGTAGCTTTACTCGCTAGTATTACAGTAATTTTATTAGCTGTGAACGGACTAATATCAATATTTATAGCCTTGAGGAGTAAGAAAGTATAAGGGGAAATAATTGAAGAAATATAATTTAAGTTGTTAAAAATAGTTGACTCTCACACAATGTCATTGTTTAAGCTAAAGTTGAGCTTCGAAGTAGATAGAATTTTTAGGAGGAAACCATGTTTAAAATTGGAGATTTTTCAAAACTATCTTCCATTAGTATACGTATGTTGAGACATTACGATAAAGTGGAGCTATTACAGCCAGTAAAAGTCGATGAGCAAAGTGGTTATCGATATTATTCAGCAGCTCAATTAAAGAAAGTAAATCGAATCCAAACGTTAAAAGATATGGGGTTTAATATCGCTACCATTAAAGAAATAATAGAATGCGATAATATAGATAGTATAAAGGAGCAATTTCTAAATCGTAGTACTCAAATTAAAGAAGACATGAATAACCTCCAAAAACAATTACGTCTCCTCGAAGACTCAATGAAAACGATGAGAGAGGATGTTGTTGAGATGAACTATCATATTTCAATAAAGGAAATTCCAGAAAGAAATGTAGCTAGTGTTAGAAAGGTTATTCCATCATATAATTGTGAAGGGGAATTATGGAGTATATTAATGAAGGAAATTCATTTTAAAAATATTAGTATAGCTAATCCGATTAATAGCATTGCTGTCTTCCATGATCAAGAATATAAAGAAAATGATGTAGATGTAGAAATACAGCTAAATATTTTAGGGAAGTATGAAAATACAAAAGATGTTCATTTTAAAAAGATAGAGCCAATCAAGGTAGCATCTATAACAGTAAACGGAAATTATGAACAAATGATAAACGTAAATGAAGCAGCGGCAAAATGGATTGAGGCAGAAGGATATGAAATAGCAGGCCCGATGTTTAATATTTATCATGTTAGCCCAGCGATGGAATCGGATCCTAATAAGTGGGTTACAGAGGTTTGTTATCCAATTAACAAATAAGTAAAAAAAGGCATATTTTATGCCTTTTTTTATTTTATTGTGCTCAAAAATGTATAGCTAAAGGGCTTGTCGGTTTGATTTATCAACTAAATTTAAAATTACGAAAATAAGTGGAGGCAGTTAAAAAATTTTATACCTACTGGAAATTGTGTTTAAATAAAAACCTTCAAGATAATTTACAGTTGAATCTTAAATTAATGATATGTGTATCCTCCATCAGGAAACAACACATTACCCGTAGTAAAACTATTTTGCATTAAATATAGTACAGTATGTGCAATTTCATCATTATATCCAGCTCGCTGTACAAGAGAAAGAGATTTATAAGTTTCATAAGCAGCTAGTCTATTTTCGTTTTGTTCATTTTCCCTTCGTATCGTTCCAGGAGAAACAACATTAACTCTAATTGGAGCTAATTCAACAGCTAAAGCTTTCCCTAAACTTTCAATAGCACCATTACAAGCTCCGTAAGCAGGCGCTCCTTTAAGTGGCCGTTGACTAAATGCACCGGACATTAATACGATAGATCCAGAGTTTGAGAGAAAAGGAATTGCATATTTTACGGCATAATATTGTGGCCAAAACTTTCCGATAAAGCTGCTTTCGGCGATATCGTCCGTAGCAGTTATTGGTCCAAGTGTGTAAGAGGCTCCTGGTGTGAATAAATGATCAAAATTCCCAACTTTCTTGAAAAAATCTTGTAATTGGTTTTTATCTTGGTTATCCAATACATAAGTTTGAAAGTGGTTGTTATTTATTACTTCTCGAGCAAGCATTAATTTTTCTTCCGAGCGTCCTGCAATAATAACATGTGCTCCTTGTTCAATTGCTTGTTTTGCTGTTGCTAATCCAATACCAGAACTCCCGCCAATGATAACGATATGTTTATCTTTTAATACAGTAATAGACATGATTAAACATCTCCCTTAATATAAGATTTAAAATAAGTTGTGTTAATTTTATTATTCGTTAAAAAATGACTACTGAAAAGTACGCACTTTATATGTACTTAGTCGCGAATTTCGTACTAATCGCTTATTGTACGGATACATAATATAAAAAATTACTGGGGGGAGTGGTGAGGAAAATGAATTTAGAGGAACCGAAATTAAAAGGGGTAATAGCAACATTGCAAATTATCGGAGGTAAATGGAAACCACTCATTTTATTTATATTATTAACAGACGGAACGAAACGGTTTGGTGAATTAAAGCGATTAATACCAGACATTTCTCAAGGAACATTAGCGAAGCAGCTTCGTGAATTAGAGCACGATCAACTAATAAAACGCGAAATTTATCAAGAAATACCACCTAAAGTGGAATATAGCTTAACTGAGCATGGAAAAACAGTTAGTACTGTTTTAGATAGTATGTGTGGTTGGGGAAGAGGACATTTAGAATATATTGATAAAAATAAACTATAAAATTATTATGTAAACTGGATGTGATGTGTGGGAATTTATTGTTTTAATAATTTGTATTTTATAATATATAATTAAATAGTGTTATAGGTTATTATATATGTAGTCTTCCAGATGAGGTGATATAGATGAAATGCTGTATCGTTCGAAGTAACTAGTTGTTCAAGGCTGAAAAAATGCGTACCAGATATAAAAGGAAATTTACGAAAATATCAACTTTGAGTCTATTTCGAGGATCATCATAAACATTTAATACATTTTTGCAAAGGGGAAATAATAAAATGAATGAATTAGAGTACAAAAACTTTTATGATAAAGTGGGAAGTGAAAACGGCTGGGATTTTAGTAAGCTAAAATGTGAGACTGTAGGTGACACTTGGGACTTTTATGGCGAAGTGCAAGAAAGATGTAAACCATCACATATTTTACTTGATGTTGGTACAGGTGGAGGAGAAAATGTACTTAACATAGCATCTTCAGCTGCATCACTGATTGGGATAGATAATTCTAATGGAATGATCAAAACAGCACATTCTAATTTGAATAAAGCAGGTGTACAAAACGTTGAATTTCTTCAAATGGATTCTGAAGCTTTAACGTTTCCGCATGCTCATTTTGATGTTGCTTCAAGTTGTCATGCGCCGTTTGTAGCATCTGAATTGGCAAAAGTAATAAAAAAAGGTGCTTTTTTCTTAACACAACAAGTTAGCGAACATGATAAATTAAATCTTAAAGAAGCATTTGGTAGAGGGCAATGTTTAGGTGAAAGAGATGGTACGTTAAAAGATAAGTATATGGGTGAACTTATTAGTGCAGGATTTGAACTCGTACAAGTACGTGAATATGATGTTACTGATTATTACAGTACTCCTGAGGATCTCATTTTCTTATTAAAACATACGCCTATTATTCCTAGATTTGGAGAAAAAGAAGAGGACTTTAATATTTTACAAAAGTTCATTGACACTAATAGTTCTGAAAAAGGGATTCGTACGAATTCCAAAAGGTTTATGATTATTGCTGTTAAATCATAGTATATTTTAA